>CAZBZA010000016.1:0-21131 GCA_964495865.1 uncultured Lentimicrobiaceae bacterium | reverse complement strand
GTGCCGGCGATTGCCATGGTGATGTTTATTACTGGTGCATCATCGCGCTGAGCAGCTACATAAAAGTTACCGGCGATGTAAAATTTCTCGAAGAAACGCTGCCGTATTATCACGAAAAAGGAGTTGATTTTGCTGAAAAGACTCCGCTCAGCGAGCATATCGACAGGCTTGTAAAAATGATTGTGGATTCATTTATTCCCGGTACAGCAATGGTACCATTTGGTGGCGGCGACTGGAACGATTCGCTGCAACCCGTAAGCAAGGAACTGGCCGAACGCATGATTTCGAGCTGGACAGTTGAAATGAACTACCAGGCTTTTAATGAGTACAAAAATGTATATCTGCAAACCGGAAACACCGGAAAAGCAAAAGAATTAGATGATATCTGTACTAAGATTAAATCCGATTTCAATAAATCCCTGGTTAAAGATGGCGTTGTTGCCGGATACGGACTGCTTGAAAAAGATGGAAGCATCAGTGTATTGTTACACCCCAGTGATACCACTACAGGAATACATTACAGTTTATTACCGATGGATCGCGGTGTGATCAGCGGAATTTTTACAAAAGAACAGGCACAACACCATCAGCAACTGATTGAAAAACACCTCAAAGGACCTGACGGAGCCCGCCTTATGGATCGCCCTCTAAAATACAAAGGAGGAATCCAGGCTATTTTCCAGCGTGCCGAAAGCGCCACACACTTTGGCCGTGAAATAGGCATTATGTACGTGCATGAGCATATCCGCTATGCTGAATCACAGGCCATTACAGGCAATGCAGATGCATTTGTAAAAGCACTCCGGCAGGCAAACCCTGTTGGTTACCGCGAGGTGGTTCCGTGTGGTGATATCCGTCAGTCTAATTGTTATTACAGCAGTTCGGATGTGGCATTCAAAAGCAGGTACGAAGCAGACGAACGTTACAACGAAATAAAAACCGGTAAAATCACCCTGCGGGGTGGATGGCGGGTTTATTCCAGCGGGCCTGGCATTTATATTACTCTTGTTATCGCTCGGTTGCTCGGCTTACGTCCTGAACTTGGGAAAGTAATAATTGATCCTGTAATTCCGAATTCTATGGATGGATTGTCGGCCACAATCGATTTTATGGGACATGCTCTTACTTTAAATTATTCTATAAAACAGGATAACTACAATCCGAAAAAAATATCCATCAATGGAAAGCCTCTTGATTTTTCCCTTCAGGAAAATAAATACCGCAAAGGCGGAGCTGTTATTCCGTCGGACCTGTTTTTATCGTTGCTGGATATGCAAATGAACATTGTAGAGATCACGCTGTAGATTTTCGTAGTTGTTAATTCCTGCAATTTGGAAAAGATAATATTTTCAAAAAAAAGCATAGATCATTTGTCCGGAAATAAATATAAACACTGGTTTGAAATGAGTGTAGCAAAATTTTATTTGGTAATCAGCCTGTTACTATTAGGAACTATTGATTCGATGGCGCAGCAAAAAACTTACTGCAATCCCGTAAATATAGACTACGGATATACCCCGATTCCCAATTTCAGCCAATGGGGAAAACATCGCGCAACAGCCGATCCGGTAATAGTAAACTACAAAGGTGACTATTTCCTGTTTTCTACAAACCAATGGGGATATTGGTGGAGCAGCGATATGATAAAATGGAATTTCATTTCCAGAAAATTCCTGCGCCCGTGGAACGAAGTATATGATGAGCTCTGTGCCCCTGCTGTTGGAATTATTGGTGATACGATGCTTGTATTCGGATCAACCTACACCGGCGAATTTACAATCTGGATGAGCACAAATCCTAAGGTTGATGACTGGAAACCTTTGGTTGAAAAATTCACTATCGGAGGCTGGGACCCGGCATTTTTTACCGATGATGATGGCCGGTTTTACATGTACAACGGCAGCAGTAACCAATTTCCATTGTATGGAGTTGAACTTGACCGAAAAACGCTGCAACCAAAAGCAACCCGCAAGGAAATGTACCTTTTGGAACCCTGGCGGTATGGCTGGCAGCGCTTTGGCGAAAATATGGATGATACTTTTCTCGATCCTTTTATCGAAGGTGCATGGATGACAAAACACAACGGAAAATATTACCTCCAATACGGTGCGCCGGGAACAGAGTTCAGCGGATATGCCGATGGTGTGGTTGTGGGTGATAATCCATTGGGACCTTTCGAGCCTCAATCGATGCCAATGAGTTACAAACCCGGGGGCTTTGCGCGTGGAGCTGGTCATGGAGCCACTTTTCAGGATAAATGGGACAACTACTGGCATGTGTCAACCATGGCTGTTTCTGTAAAGAATAATTTTGAACGCCGGATCGGAATCTGGCCCACCGGGTTTGATAATGATAGCGTTATGTATTGCAATACTGCATTTGGCGATTATCCAACCTACCTGCCTGATGGAAAAGAAGATCATCTGAAAAGCCGGTTTACAGGTTGGATGCTGCTGAATTACAATAAGCCTGTAACCGTTTCGTCAACTTTTGGAAATTATGGTGCTAATAATGCTGTTGACGAAAGTATAAGAACCTATTGGAGTGCTGCTACGGCTAATGCCGATGAATGGATTCAATCCGATCTTGGCAGCATTTCCACCGTTAAAGCTATTCAGGTTAATTTTGCTGATCAGGATGCAGAATTTCTTGGAAAATCGTTGGGTGTTTACCATCAATATAAAATTCTGGAGTCAACTGACGGAAAGAAATGGAATATACTGGTTGATAAAAGTGAGAACAATACAGATGTCCCACATGACTATGTAGAACTTGAAAAACCGGTTCAAACCCGCTTTCTCCGACTGGTAAACATCCATATGCCGACAGGGAAATTTGCAATCAGCGGCTTTCGCATTTTTGGTAACGGATCGGGTCAGAAACCTGAAGCTGTTAAAGAACTTATTGTACTACGCACCAAAAAGGACAAACGCAGCGCCTGGCTGAAATGGAGCCCGGTCGATAACGCTTATGCCTACAACATTTACATGGGAACAGAACCGGACAAACTGTACAACTCCATAATGGTTTACAATGCCAACGAATACTGGCTGAAAACCATGGATAAGAAAAAACCATATTACTTTACTATCGAGGCCATTAATGAAAACGGAGTAAGTGAGCGAACTTCAGTTCAGAAGGTTGATTGAGTTAACGCTTTTTTGCTTTTAGTTACATAAACGGAATTTGTTCGTGAAAACGAAGTTCCAACCCATAATATCATTTTAACAATTGAATAAACGATCAAACCCTTACAAATAATGAAAAGTACAAAAATCGTCCTTTTAAGCATATTATTGCTGGTAAGCTTCACACTTTCAGCTCAGAACAAATCTCAGGCATCGGATCCGAAAATGAAACCCTTTATCGACGGCCTGATGAAAAAAATGACCCTTGATGAGAAAATCGGGCAATTGAATTTACCTGCCGGCGGCGATTTTACAACCGGTGCATCGAAAAGTTCCGACGTCGGGAAGAAAATAAGTGAAGGGAAAGTGGGAGGAGTATTAAATATCCTGTCAATTCCTAAAATCCGCGAAGCCCAACGTTTAGCAGTTGAAGAAAGCCGCATGAAAATTCCGTTGATTTTTGGACTTGATGTTATTCATGGATATAAGACAATTTTCCCTATTCCTCTTGGTTTATCATGTACATGGGACATGAAACTTATTGAACAAAGCGCACGCATTGCCGCGCAGGAAGCTTCCGCCGAAGGTATTAACTGGACGTTCAGCCCGATGGTTGATATTGCCCGCGATCCACGCTGGGGACGCGTTGCCGAAGGCGCAGGAGAAGACCCGTGGCTGGGTTCGGAAGTTGCTGCTGCTATGGTTAAAGGATATCAGGGCGACGACCTGAGTAAAAACAATACCATAATGGCTTGCGTGAAACACTTTGCCCTTTATGGTGCTGGCGAAAGCGGCCGCGATTACAATACGGTGGATATGAGCAAGGTAAGGATGTATAACGAATACCTACCACCTTACCTGGCTGCATTTAATGCTGGCGCAGGCAGTGCTATGAGTTCGTTTAACGAAATCGACGGAATTCCTGCTACCGGAAACAAATGGCTGATGACTGATCTGCTTCGTAAACAATGGGGATTCGGTGGATTTGTGGTAACGGATTATACTGCAATAAATGAAATGATTGAACACGGCGTAGGTAAGGATTTGAAAGAAGTTTCGGCACTTGCACTCAATGCAGGAATTGATATGGATATGGTTGGAGAAGGTTTCCTTTTACATACCAAAGAATTGGTTAAAGAAGGTAAAGTTTCGCTAAAAACGATTGATGACGCGTGCCGCCGCATTTTAGAGGCAAAATACAAACTGGGATTGTTTGACGATCCTTACCGCTATATTAACGACGAGAGAGCCAAAAATGAAATCCTTACTGCCGAAAACCGGAAAGTTGCCCGGACTATTGCTGAAAACTCAATAGTTTTATTAAAAAATGACAATCAACTGCTTCCACTCGATCCGTCGAAAACTATTGCACTAATAGGCCCTTTGGCAAATAACCAGCGCGAATTAATCGGTTCGTGGTGCGCCGCCGGCGACTTAACCCATGCTATAAGTGTGCTTAGCGGAGTAAAAGCGCTGCTTGGCTCTTCTGCTAAAGTCAAGTATGCTATGGGCTGCAACCTGCTTACTGACAAAGCTTTTCAATCAAGGATAAGCGGCGCCGATTATGTAGATTCGAGAACTGACGATCAGATGATTACTGAAGCATATCATACCGCATCTGATGCTGATATCATTGTTGCAGTGCTTGGCGAACCTGCTGAATTAAGCGGAGAAGCTGCCAGCCGAAGCGATATCGGATTGCCCGGGCGACAGCTCGAACTGCTCAAAACGCTTCTGAAAACCGGAAAACCGGTAGTATTGGTTCTTATGAGTGGCCGTCCGTTAACACTTGAATTTGAAGCTGCCAATGTTCCTGCAATTCTTCAGGCATGGCATGGTGGCACCGAAGCCGGAAATGCTGTGGCTAATGTTTTGTTCGGGAAATATAATCCTTCAGGAAAGCTGACGATGACATATCCGGTTAACGTTGGTCAGATTCCGATTTACTATAACCACAAAAATACAGGCAGGCCATTTGATGCCAGCAAAAACGAAAAATACAAAAGCCGCTACCTCGACGTGCCTAACGAGCCATTATTTCCTTTCGGATTTGGTTTAAGTTACACCAGTTTCAGTTACACTGATCTGAAACTGGATAAACAGAAAATGACAGCCAACGCTTCACTTACCATTTCTGTAAAACTAACAAATACAGGAAAATACGATGGAAATGAAGTTGCTCAATTGTATATCCGCGATATGGTTGGCAGCATCACCCGCCCTGTAAAAGAGCTGAAAGGATTTCAAAAAGTGTTCCTTAAAGCAGGTGAAAGTAAAATTCTTACGTTTACTCTTAATGCTGAAGACCTGGCTTTTTATAATTCAGAACTGAAACTAAAAGCTGAACCTGGAGAATTTAAAGTATTTGTCGGTACCAATTCAGCAAGTGGCCTCGAAGCCGGTTTTGAACTGCTAAAATAAAATATGTGATTAAAACAAATATAAACGGGTGATCTGAAAAATCGGATCATCCGTTTTTGTATTTTTGAGGTTTAAAATAAACTATGAAGGAACTTTCTGAAAGCGAACTTACATTATACACTCCCTTTAAAATCACTTCTGCTGATACCGATATGTACATGCGTGTAAAACTCGGTGCTGTTGTTAATATGTTAATTCAATCTGCGATCAATTCGGCCGAAAACCTTGGGTTTGGATTCAAAAACCTTAAAGAACAAAAACTTTTTTGGGTACTCAGCCGCCTCACAGTCGAAATTTACCATCCGCTGACCTGGGACCAGGAAGCTGAAGTGGAAACCTGGCCGAAATCTGTCGAAGGATTACTTTACACACGCGATTATATTATCCGCGACAAGGAACAAAATATTATTGCCCGGGCAACTTCAGGCTGGCTGGCTATTGATACAACCACAAAAAAACCAAAAGTTATTGATGGCATACAAGCCGAAATGTTTGTTCATCTGAAGGATAAACATGGTTTGAGCGAATCGCCTGAGCGTCTTCCTGCTGCCAGTGATGGTGATGTTTATGAAGTACATGCAGGATATTTCGATTTTGATCTGAACAGGCATGTTACCTCTACACGCTATGTCGACTGGATGATGGATACATTTACAATCGATTTTCATAAAAGCCATTATCCCAAAAAGTTATCGGTAAACTTTATGAAGGAAACACTACCCGGCGACTCGCTGAACATACTGCGAAGTAACGAAAATGGCTCAGCATTTAACTTTGAGGGGACAAACCAAGCCCACAAAACAGTGGCATTCAGAGGGAAAATTGATTTTTAAAAAGTCAGGACTTCACCCAAAGCGAAATCCTGACTTAAAGCAGTACATCGTTTTATATACGAGTTAGCAAGAATTATAGCATGAAGCATAAAGTCATAGTCATATTAACATCTATCTTGTTTTTATCATTTTCGGATGAAATAATAAGTCGAAATGACTATCCAGAGAAAAATGGAAAAATTCTTCTTTTTGAATATGAAACTGAGACTGATATAGAAATTCTCAAAGATTTTAAAAGAAAAAATAAAAGATATCGATATATCTGCGGATCTAGACTTTCCAGCGCAGAATTCAATAGCTACAATAAAATTCTATATGTAGATGAAGCGTTGAACGTATCTGACTCATCAAGGCTTATTTTTTTTGATACGTATGATGTTATGACTAAAACTTTACCATTTCAATATTCTGACATCACATTGGATAGTTTTATTAATGATTCAACCGTCCAATTTACTTTGAATACAAAGAAGCTTATATTAAAACCTGGACAGGAATATATTGACTCAACAACCTCAATAATAACAGAAGGGAAAAGAATAATACAATTTAAAAAAAAGTTCCATGTAAAGAATCGTGGATTCATACTGAAGAAAAACATTATCACAGAAAAAGAACGAATGGATAGGTTAAACAAAGAAATCAGAATCAGAGATAGTATTGACATAATTGACCTTGAAAATATGGACAAAAGAAAATAACTGTTGCAAAATAACCACTATAGCAAATGCTGGGTTTCGTGTTCATTGAACCATTTGAATTGTTTACATACATTTATACAGGAAGACAGCTGAGCAACAATTTATTCCGGAACTGCCATAGCTTTGGCAGTTAGTTCATAGTTTTGCCCCGAAACGAACTACCTGTCGAGCCACTCCTTAAATTCCTGAACCCTTTCGCGGGCAACAATTACCTCTTCATCCTTAATTCCTTCAATCTTTAAACGCAGGCGGCTGTTAGTCCAGGCCAGAATATTTGTACACGCTTGAATAGAAACGATGTATTTTCTGTTGATACGAAAGCATAAGGCTGGATCGAGCAGTGTTTCGAGCTGGTCGATTGAATAATCGATGCAATAATCCCTATTAGAGCTGGTGTGCAGATAAGTTGCTTTTTCGAGACTATAAAAAGCGAGTATTTCTTCAATCGGAATGCTTTTTATTTTGTCGCCAACTTTCACCATAAAGCGCGACTTGTATGTTTTGGCAGAGGCCGCACTACCTAAAAGCAAGAGTTTTTCCAATGCAAGTGAAGGCGAAAAAAGCTTTGATTTTTCAATTGCCTTGCTAAGCCGCTCTTCCTCAACAGGTTTGAAAAGGTAATCGATGCCATTGGTTTTAAAAGCTTCGATGGCATAATGATCGTAAGCCGTTGTAAAAATTATCGGGCACCGGATAGTAACTTGTTTAAAAATTTCGAAACTCAAACCATCCGCAAGTTGTACATCTGAGAAAATCAAATCAATATTCCCGTTGGATTGCAGGAATGGAACCGCATCGCGCACTGATTCAATTTTTGCAACTACAGTCATTTCGGGTGCAACTTTAAGGATAAGCCTTTCGAGGTAACTGGCTGCACGGGTTTCATCTTCGAGGATCACTACATTCATTTCGCTGAAGCTTTTAACAATGGAATACGAACCAGGAATTTACCATCTTCGTTTTTCACTTCTACCTGGCTATCAGTAAAATAACTGAATTGCTGGATGATATTTTTCAATCCGGTATTTTTCGAATCCTCTCCGACTTTCTTTTCCCGCAGCGAGTTTTCTACTTCCAGACAGGAACCATTGCGACGAATACGGATCTGCAAAGGGAAAGCTTCAGAAACTTCGTTGTGCTTTACTGCATTTTCGACAAGCATTTGAAGTGTCATCGGTACAATAAGTTCATCGTCAGCAGCCTCCAGGTCGATTGAAAGGTTAAGCTTTTCCTCAAACCTGGTTTTGAGCAGGTAAATATAGGAGTGCATGAATTCAAGTTCATCTTTCAAAGGCACAAGTTCCTTATCGCGGCTATCAAGTACATACCTGAACAGTTCGCTGAGCTGGTTAATAAATTTTACAGCCATCGCCTGATCGGCATATACCAGGTCGCTGAGTACATTAAAACTATTGAAAAGAAAATGAGGATTGATCTGATTCCGCAGTGATTCGTATTTGTACGACATCATTTCAACTTTTAACTTTTCTTCTCTTTCAATCGACTTTTTCCAGGCTCTGAAAAAACCTATTGCCGTAAAAACAAGCGAAATATTAAATGATATTATTAAAGTAAAAATTCCTGACCGGGCAATAGCAAACCATCCGCCTGAAATTACAGTACCATATTTAATATAATACATCAGGTTATTAACCAAAGTATAAGCTGCCAACGAATAAATTACCAGAAATACTATCCCGGTTATTGACCGCAGGACTGGTTTTTCAACCCATTTTATCTTACGATCTATTAGATGATTAACAAGTACAGCACCTGACCACTGAGTAATAAAAATACTAAATGCCCACAATGTGCTATAAAGAAACCCCTGGATACTGTGAATATATTGGTTCATGAAAATTGCAACTATAAGCAGGCCGGCACCCAGATTGATAAGGATGTATTGAACAATGCTGAACGGCTTAATCAATTCCGTTATATATTTCATATCTGTTTATTTGGGTTAAAATTAACTAATTGAACAATGCATCTGCCATTATTTATACTTAAAGGTTAAGGGCAGGAGCCATAAAAAAGACTCTTGCCCTTGGAGCTAACCTCTACTTCGCGGCTTTGCATCTTACTACAACTCCTTCAACCTGGTCTTTTCCCCAGGCTGGGTAAATGGGCGACTTTGGTTTAAAGTTATCCCACCTGGCAAGGAGTTCAAATGCCTGGCTGCAATACTCTGCCGGATCGTTGCCATAAAATTGCGCGGTGCCCATTTCGTTTTGTAATTTAAGAATACTCGCCCTTGGATTTCCAGGCTCCATGGCAAGTGCTTTACCTAATGCCTGTCCGGAAAGCATGCTGTATTTCTGTCCGCGCTCCATCGGATTTACAACAAGTCGTCCGGTATATAAAAAACCTTGCAGAGCAAATACTTCCGCTTCACCAGGAGCCATTACGATAATTTTCTCAATTGATTTTTCGGCTGCATCAAGGTATTCATCTTTCTTTTTAGCATCCGTTGGTTCAATAAAACTCATTAGGATATAGCAATGTGCATGATAGTATAGCGGCAGCCACTCCCCTTTTTCAGCATTGGCAATTCTTTCGAACTTATTGGCAAGCGATTGAAAATCATCAACATTTTTACAATATTGATATTGCCCGAGAGTTTCACCCATTACTTTCATAAACTCCGGGTTTGCGGCCTGGCTGAACATTGCCAGAAAAACTACTGCGATGGTTAAAATGGTCTTTTTCATAATGTTTTGGATTTTAGTGATGAATTAAATTTTGGATTTTGGGGTTTTGGATTTTGGAAATTCTGATTTGTGATTTGTGATTTGTGATTTGTGATTTTTTAAACCACTAAGGCACTAAGAGCACTTAGTTTCACTAAGGGGTTTACATGAAGACTTCTATTCAGAACGGTGGATCTTAGATCTTGGGATTTGGATTTTGTATCTTGGGGCTTGGAATTTGGATCTTGGAATTTGGAATTTGGGTCTTTGACACTCATTCGATCTTATCCAGCTGATTCTCCTCCCCTCGTTGTGTAAGCGTGATAAAACAGGCTACAACAAAAAACCGGTCCGATCCTGCAACAATAGGTGCCGAGCGGTAAACACCATTTTCGTCAGGTATGGTTGCATAGTTATTTCCATACTCCTGCTTGAATCCCAGCACATTGGTAACGGCACCATAAAAAATAACATTCTGCCTGTAAAGAAAACTCCAGCTTATATCAAGGCTTCGGTAGGGCAACATTTTTTCACCGTTGAAAACACTCGAATTTGGATTGTTATAAACCCTCGGTGATGAATATTTCATGTTTACACCTGCCAGCGAACGCAATCCGCCAAACCAGTGTTTGTAAACTACCGCAAAATTGTGTTTGCTTGCAAAGGTTGGAATCGCTTCAAGTGGGAAGTCTTTGTAATTCCTTTTTGTATCGAGGTACGAATAGGAAATCCAGTAATCGCCGTTTTTAATGGTTTTCTTATCGCGCCAGAAAATATCCAATCCTTTAGCGTAGCCATTACCTGCGTTGGAATAGTTTTCGGGCAGGTAAAAAGCAGCCCCGTTCAGTTTCACCAGGTTTTTGTAATCCTTGTAATAAATTTCGGCCCTGAACGTACGGTTGTTTTCCGATAACTGGTAGCTAAAAGTATAATGATCGGCTCTTTCAAAATCCAATCCATTGGTGTACAGCAGATAATCATCAGAAGGGTCCTGGTAAAACCAGCCGTAAGCTGCCGAAAACTGGCTGAAACTGTTAATTTTATAGGCAGCGGAAATCCGTGGAGAAATCGTTGTGCGATTAAGGTAATTTCCATATTCGAGGCGGCCTCCGATGCGAAAAACCAATTTCTTTGATGCATATAATTCGGCTTCGGCAAATCCGGAAACTATAGTGTTTTGGTATGAATTTAAAAAAGTATCAGCAACGGAATAAAAATTCTCACTGTAGTCTTTTGCAAAGAGCTCACCGCCAAACTTTAACGTAACCTTTTCATTAACCTGATTGGAAAATACACTTTTCAGATGAGTGCCAACAAGTTGCTTTTCAAATGCGCTGCCTTCAAATTTTACATCGTCCGAATTGTTGGTGTACGATGCCGCAGTAGCTACCGACCATTTAGTTCCAAGACTGCTTCGCCAGGAAGCATTGATAAAACTATTGCTGTTTTGCAGATTGTAATCGATGTACCTATTTTCCGAATTCAGATCCTCAACAGAAAGAGTATATTTTGAACCGCCGAAACTACCGTAGATTTTTAACATCCCGGTTTTTCCGGTCTTTTGCCTGATGCTTAATGCTCCTGATCCGTATTCGGGCGAATGAATCCAACTGTAATTCTGCGGGGCAATACGCATATAGGCTTCAAGGTTATTGTATGAAACTGTTGCCGTCACGGCACCCGACTTCCAAAGTTTTGTCCCTGCCAGTTCAGCCCCCACTGACAATATTGAAATATCAAGCTGGTCCTGAGCCGGCATATCATTGGTGTTAAGAAGCAAAACTGAAGAAAGCGCCTGACCGTATTCGGCCGAGTAACCCCCGGTACTGAATATAGTTCCTTTAAACATGAAAGGATTAAACCGTCCGCGTGTAGAAACGTTCGGAGCTGATGAGTTATAAGGCGCGTAAACCAGCGATCCATCAATAAACATCTGCGATTCGTCGCTGTCGCCTCCTTTTACGAAAAGTTTCCCCGATTCGCCGTTGGTAGTTGTTCCCGGCAGACTTTGCAAAGCGCCATATACATCGCCCACAGCACCGGCAGTAGTAACCATATCGAGTGAACTTAAAATCACAGCCTGTTTTTTATCACCCGCCTCGAAAGTACCGGCGGTTATAGTAACCGCATCCAATTTATTGAAAGCTTCAACAAGCCGGATATCCATTTTTAAATCTGATGCCGATAGTTCCATTTCTTTAACAAATGGCTCATAACCCATAAATTCAACCTTGAGTATAACTTTTCCTTTTCGGGAGGTCACAAAATTGAATTCGCCATTTGCGTTGGTCGAGGCTCCGTCATAGCTTCCGTCAATATACACATTGGCTCCGGGGAGTGCGCCTTCATTACCTGCTACTTTGCCCGAAATGTTGGTCTGGCAATATATCTGCATCCAGCCGGAAAACGCAAAAATGATAACCACGATTACTTTCATCTTTTACAGTGTTTTTAAATAAATTTCACGCTGCAAAATTGGTCCGAGGGCGGTCACTTTCAAAATAAGAGTTACTGAATTGTCGAAGATAACGGATGAATTGTAAATAGCTGTGTAAAAGTTGGCGAAGAATAATATACTGCCAACAATAATTTATGAAGTTTGCAATTAACTCTTTACTACCTTTGCACCAGCAATTTAAAGCGGCGAAATACTGAATATGGCCTACAGAATAATCGAAACTTTTACAAAAAAAATCCTGATCCCTTTCCGTTTGATTCCTGAAGCAGGTCTGTCGGCCGACAAACTTGCCTTATCAATTACAATCGGAATTGTGGCCGGTTTATTTCCTGTTATAGGCGCAACAACCATTATCAGTTTGTTTTTTACAATGTTGTTCCGTCAAAACCTGCTGGTCGTTCAATCAGTGCAATGGGTTATGGCTTTGTTTCAAATACTGCTTATCATTCCGTTTATGCAGATAGGTGCCTTTATTTTATCTCAGCAAGCCCTTCATATCAATATTGAACAAATCAGTCTTGCTTTTGAACCCGGCATTATTTCAGGAATAAAAACGATCGGTATTTTTCACCTTTATGCTATCCTTACCTGGACAATACTTTCCATTCCAACAGGAGCGATATCTTACTTTGTTTTCAGGGCAGTTTTTCTAAAAAGAGATCAGGTTACACGCATTCAATAATAAGTTTATACCATTTTAAAACATTGTATAAAAAAAACAGAATTAAAAAACCGGCATAAATCGAACGATTTATACCGGTTTTTGGTTTTAAAGGAAGTATTTCTACAGAAAAATATACTTCATAATATCATGCAGTATTTTATTTCTTATCCATCATTTCGCCTGCATTAAACTGCCAGGAAAGTGAAACATAGAAAATATTCGAATCTTCGTACCGCGACTGATCACTGATATCGAAGGTAGAACCTGCTACTGAATTTCCATTTCCTTTATAGTCGTGATTAAGAAAATCAGTAAGGTAATATTTGAATTTAACATTTAAGCCATACGGGAACTGGATTCCGCCAAAAACTGAAGGCAGGAATGTAGGAGTCTGGCTCGAAAACCATTCAGTATCCTTACTTTTCGTTCCGGAGCGATCATCAGTTCCGGTCCAGTATTTTTCCTTGAAGTGGAAAGCCATTTCATATTCACCACCTCCATAAAAAAAGATGTGTTTATCGAATGCGCCAACTTTTAAAGCCAGAGGCAACCCAAGTGTATATTGCCTTCTGATTATTTTGTATCCTTCATAAGGAACCTCACCTTCGCCGCCAACAACCTGTTGTGGCAACATTTCGTCAGTAATCATCCCAATGTTACGGATACCCAGCCCGGAGAAAATCCCGACATTGTTACTGAAATCATAATGCAAATACTGAGCTACATGAAAAAACATGGTAAAACGAACATTATTCGACTGCAGATTGGCACCCGGGTACTTGTCAGAGAAGGCTTTGGTAAAAGAAGCCTGGCTACTGCTGAAAATAAGTTCGCCACTCGACTCAGTGTAAGCCTTTTGACCCATTGAAGGAATACTGATCAACCATAGGCTGATAATAGCTAATACGTAAAGTTTTTGTTTCATACTTTTATGGTTTTTGTTATACAAAATTAATGATTTCTAATTTGGTAGCAAAAATATATGCCCAATTGTTTTTTACTGTATTATATGACAGAAAGCAAGTAATACAGATATCACAGAATCAGATTCTTCAGCATGAAGAGCTTATTAACTTTATAAATATCCGAACTATGATTAGTCACATAAACAGCAAGAAAACAATTATTGTTCATGAATATCGGCATCAATTTGCAAAAATCTAATATATAAAAACGTTGCATATAAGAAAAAAATATTACCAACATTCTTCACGAATATTTTTTTGTTGATGAAAGTATCTATATTTGACATTAGAAAATACTTATTTCAAACAATTAATACATCTATCTAATAGCATTCACTTATGAAAAACAAAGAAAAACCGGAAGGCTATCTCTTTTCGAAAGGATACACTAATTATATTTTTATCCTTCTGTTTCTTCTTTATATGTTCGATTATATCGACAGGATGGTGATTACGTCCTTATTCCCTTTTCTTAAAGCCGACTGGAACCTAACCGATACACAATGCGGAATGCTGGTTTCGGCAGTTTACTGGTCAATTGTTTTATTCACATTTCCTGTATCTATACTGGTTGACCGCTGGAGCCGCCGCAAAACCATTGGTTTAATGGCTGTTGTATGGAGTATTGGAACAGGAATAGGTGCTTTTACAGGTTCATTTAAACAATTATTTGGCGCCCGCACTATTATCGGTGTTGGCGAAGCCGGATATGCACCGGGCGGTTCAGCTATGATGTCGGCGCTATATCCTGTAGAAAAGAGATCGTTGATGATGGGTTTATGGAATGCGTCAATTCCCCTTGGCAGCGCAATAGGAGTTGCATTGGGCGGCATTATAGCTGCACATTGGGGATGGAGGCATGCATTGGGAATTGTGGCTATTCCTGGTTTTATCATAGCTATTCTCTTTTTCTTTATCAAGGACTACAAAACCATTGGGTTGGAAAAAACTGAAATTAAAGGATCCAAAGCTGAGGAACGTAAAAAAGTCAGAATGTCGATTAAAGATATGCTGATAGAATTTCTGTCAAAGCCTTCGCTGATCTTTACCTATTTTGGAATGGCAGGGGTTGTTTTTACAACAACATCGCTGTTAACATGGTTACCAACTTATTTTCACAGGGTTCAGGGTATGGCCGAAGGTCCGGCAGGGCTCAAATCGAGTGCGGTAATGCTTGTAGCCATAATTGGAGCTCCTCTTGGAGGCTACATTGCTGACCGATGGAGGCGAAAACGCATTAATGCCCGGCTTTTATTGCCAACGGTTACGTCCATAATATCAGCAATTCTTATGTTTCTGGCATTCACTATTTTTGATGGCCAGACACAATATTTGTTATTAATATCTGCAGGAATTTCGATCACCGCTTTTGTTGCAGCCGCAGCTGCTGTTACCCAGGATGTAGTGCATGCCGGAATGAGAGCAATCTCTTATGCTATTGCAGTAATAATTCAGAATCTTTTAGGGGCATCATTGGGTCCAATTGTTATGGGAGCTATTTCCGATGCTACCAACATTGAAACTGCCCTGGCTTTCCTTCCATTGTCGATGCTGGTAGCTGCAGGATTTTTCTTCGCTGGATCATTCTATTATGCGAAAGACCTTTCGAAGGTTGAAAAGGTAGTAATGGAAGTGATTGATTAAAAACAATGTTCCCTGGCTAAATAATCTGAAATTCTATTTGATAATTCACTGAAAACAAATATTTATTTCGGTCAGATGCGTATTTCACATTCAACATGCGTAGGCGCTGGCATTTAAGTTTTGCAGCATTTTATCATCCGAAAGTACAATTGAAGTTCCTATATGGATCTCCGTTACTGATTTTTTTTCTGATCTCTGATCACCCCGGGATAATCAAATTTAATTTTATTTCATATATTTGTAATTCGCATATAAAAGACTGCCGATTTCCTTTCTCATTGTACAATAGTTTGTAAGCCCTTCATTAAACAATGAGTATTACTCCATTAAAAAGCCGGTCGTATGAAAACAAAAATCTTACTATTAGCCATAGTGCTTGGAAATTTCCTTAGCGCAAAAAGTCAAACCGAAACGGTAAAATTTACCTATACAGCAGTTGATAGTGCTGCGTATATAAAACTCGACAGTATTAAAGTGATGAACCGCACCCGCTATACGGATACAATGATATACTGGCCTGATACCACATTATTACTCGGAATAACGCAAGGCGACTTGCTACTGCATGTGGGCTACACAAGCAGTTCGCCCGAAGGCTTTCAGGAAACAAATGTTACTATGAAATACTTCAAAGTGTTTCAAAACTATCCCAATCCTATGCATGATTTTACCCTGATTCCGGTATATATTCCTAAAAAAGGAAATGTAAACTGTATAGTAACTGATATACTTGGTCGCAAAGTTTTAAATACCAGCATGATATTGAATGGAGGGTATCATACATTCCGTCTAAGTCCGGGCTATACAAACGTGTTGTTTTTTACCGTACAATGGAATAACATAATTCAGGGAATTAAAATAATTTCTGCTGGTCCGAATTCAGGCAGCAAATGTACATTGGAGTATGCCGGTAACGAAGCGAAAGAGTTTCCGCTAAAAGCTTCAGCCTTAGCAGAAACGCAGGTAAGGCAATCGGGAATAACAGACAATCCTGTTTCCAATAAAACCTATACATTTCAGTTTGCAGTAAATATCCCATGCCGGGGAACTGAAACTGTTAATTACGAAGGGATGGTTTACAATACTATTCAGATTTACAGTCAATGCTGGCTCCGGCAGAACATGAATGTTGGAACAGAGATACCTGGTACACAGGAAATGACAAATAACGAGATTACCGAAAAATACTGTTACAATAACCAAACAGATAGTTGCTTCCGCTATGGCGGTTTGTATCAATGGGACGAAGCCATGCAATACTCTGATATTCCCGGATCACGTGGAATTTGTCCTCCCGGATGGCATATCCCTACCGATGAAGAATGGAAAGTGCTGCAGGGCAGTGTGGATAGCCAGTTTGGAATTGGCGACCCGCTGTGGGATACATATGGTCAATGGATAAGTTTTGATGCTGGTCAGAACCTGAAATCGAGAAAAGGGTGGGCTGCTGATTACGGAACAGATATTTTTGATTTTACTGCTTTACCTTCGGGCCGCAGGGATATGAACGTTGGTACTTTTAAAGATATACCAATTAATGCCTATTTCTGGACTTCCAACTTCATGGCTTCCAATACCGCCTGGACAAGAACCCTGCATTGGAACAGTAATGGAATCATGCGCTCCTTAGGTATGCAAAAAACCAACGGATATTGTGTGCGGTGTATCAGAGATTTTAATAACGAATAAATTACGGCGCTTGTACTTTTTCTTTATTATTGCGTCAGAAATATGAAACTGCAATTCTGCTGCATCTGGTATTCTATTTCCACTTTGTGGTAATGATTTTCAATAAATTCTTAAATGTTTACTCATCATTGCATTAAAAATTACTTTTTATAAATGGGCAACAGCAACCGTATTGGATATTCTCCGAAGATAGATGATCCTGCCATGGCCGGATATGTTAAAAACTCAAACCGCTGGTCAGCAATTTTTGCACTTATCATTGCAATTGCAGCTGTCGCCGGATTTTATATTGCAGGCGAAACCGGATCAGAAATGGAAAACCCTGAGTCACTTTATATCGGGTTAGGTATTGGCAGTATGTTTCTGCTTATCGCCATATTTCAAATAGCTGGACGTTTGAACAGTAAAACCTGGGACGGGATTATAGTGGATAAGAAAGCCGTAAAAAAACGTCGGCGAATTAAAGATGATGATTCCATTAAAGAATATATTGAATACACCATTTTTATCCGTAATAATAACGGAAAAACACGTACTTCAAGTGCTGATGATGACGACACATTGTATAATTACTATCAGATTGGTGATAAAGTAAGGCATCACAAAGGGTTAAATTCGTTCGAAAAGTATGATAAATCAAAAGATTCAATAATCTTTTGCAATGCTTGCGCCAGCCTAAACCATATTGATGATGATTTCTGTTTCCGCTGTAAATGCCCGCTACTTAAATGAGGGATTTCAGAAACATGCTAAACCTCAATTGGAAATTTCACATCAACTCATCAACGAAGTATGAATAAAATAAAAGAGACATTTAAAGCAAGTGATACAATTGAATGGACAATACGCGTTCCTATATTGCGTAACTCAATTATAATAAAGCAGTTAGGGCTTGCAATTGGCATTCCGTTTGGATTGCTGATTGTCTTTTTACTTTGTGTAAAAGCATTTTATGGTGTTGGACTGATTTTGGTTTTATTTCTGCTGACATATATTTTTATCCGCATAGTCTGGGGCGGCAAATACGATGCCGGTTTCGAGTTGAACAGGTCAGGCATACGAAATTACACCCAGGACAGACAAGCTAACAAAAACCGGATAATAAATGCAATTACCATAGTAACAGGTTTCCTTGCCGGCAAACCAGCAGTTGCAGGTGCAGGAATGCTGGCACAGTCGAGACAGGATGTAATGATAAGGTGGAAAAACATTAAAAAGGTAAACTTTTATCCTGCGAAAAATACAATAATGGTAAAAGGTGGCTTTACCGAAAACATCGCAGTATTCTGCACACCCGAAAACTACCCGGAAGTAGAAGCTTTCATCCGTTCGAATCACGAAAACTAACATCCAGAAAACATATTAATATTATTAAATAACTGATTTATAACAATTTACAAATCAGATTACATATACAGCATTAAAAATAAATTTAACAGATAAAAAATGACAACACCCAAATTGAAAAATAACTTGCCCCGTTTGCTTATTACACTTCTGGGAGTTGCATTTATAATATGGGGAATCAGTACCCTCACATTGGGCTTCATTGGAAAAAAAGGTACAGCTGTAATAACCGGCATCAGGCGCGAAGGCGGCGAACGTAACGAAGCCATCAGAGGACAATACACATACATCATAAGTTATACATTTAAATTGCCCGATGGTAAAAGTGTGGATGGATATACCCGGAAAATCGGCAATTCGGTATTTATGAAAGCAGATGGAAAATCAATAATTGCCATACGATATCTTGAGTTTATGCCTTTCATTAATATAATTGAAAAAGACACAAAACCAGGTTCGGGACAGTTTATACTTATAGCGATAGGATGTTTTCTAATCATGATATTTAATATGAACAGAAAAAAGTAAATTCATTAATAACCTGAAACGCTTTTCTGCTCTTTAAAGCCCGTATTTAATAATCATACCAATACCTGTTTTGTAAAATTGAATTTCTTTTTTATAGCAGATTTTCCCCTTTTACAAGCTGAATAATTAACTTAAACGAGGCAGTTTTTGACCACTCCAAATCAGTAAAACCTATAAAAAAGTTTCAGACTTAGCGCAAAAAAATAAAGCTTTAAGCATACATGACAATGTGTTAATTATCTGTTAAACACTGATAATCATCGAACAAGCTATATCCTAAAAAAGTTAATGAATGATATTTCACAAAAAAGTATTCATTCTAAAAAAACTGGTTATGGCAAAACTAACATTAAAAAAGGTCGCAGTCGGAAAGGATAGCCCTTTGAAAAAAGCAAAGCCTGCAGCACGTGTGATATTAAAAAAGTCTACTTTCAAGTTTAAAATAAAACCAAATCCTGTTCTTTTCAAAACTCTAGTTAGATTAAAGAGTAATGATAAAATTGATATTCAGGTTGTCCGAAATCCCGGCTGGTTTACAAAAATAGTACCCAAGCCTCAAACATCTGCAAGCAGCGATCCGGAATGGAATTGTTCGTCGCAACGCTGGTCGGGAGAAGTAACCACTGCTGAGCCGGTTATTCTCAACGAAAACATGAATGAAATCTATCCCGGCGCCATTTTTAACTACGAATCCATTGCCAACGGAACATACAAACGATTACCGTATACACGCAAACCACTTACTGTCCTTATAAACCGTAACCAGGCTTCTATTGCTAATGCTACAGTTAACAACCCCTCAGCGGCAAGTATAGCCCAGGCTGTGAGCAATATTGTTGCATCAAAAAAAGGTGGCGGTGCAGCAATTTCTTTTGGTGAAAAATTTGAAGTAATGAGCGAAGAACACCTGTTTATGAGCACAGGCGGGAGCGGCTATTACCTTGGATTTGGCGGAAGTCATTCAATTGATTATACCTCCAAAAGTAAAAGTCATAAGTTTTATATTAAACTGATTCAGGAATATTATTCGATATTGATTGATGACACCAATACCGAACCTTCCGACTTTTTTGTAACAACGAATGAAAGCCCCGCTGACAAAGATGCTTTGAAAACCGAATTAACTGATCCTAACTGGGTGGTAGTGAGTGCTGTAAAATACGGCAGAATGCTCAACCTGATGTTCGAAAGCGACGAGTCCTTCAGCGAATATAATATTGATGTAAATGCCTATGCAAATTACCTGGTTGCAGGAGCCAGTATTGATTTCTCGCTGAAGCAGAAGAGTTTTCTCAAACGAACAACTGTCAGGCTGGCCGCTTTTGGCGGAAACCCAAATCTCACAGGGCAGATACTTACTGCCGGAAATGGAGATGAAATAAAGAAAGCCGTAAAAAATTACTTCACCGGTACCGCCGACGAAGTTCCTATTGCTTATTCATTAGCAACTCTCGATGGCGATAATATAGGTGTGCGGATGATGTCTGATTTCACAAGCCGGCAATGTGCCCCGGCTGCCAGCAAATACGAAATAGTGTGGAAGAGCATTTTCTGCAAAAAGAGTGACGATACCTCAGGCGATGAAGAGGTAAGCGCCTTTATGCGTATCAGGGCATGGGACGGCAAAGGAAACAATATACTGGATGAGGGTAAGAAAAATAAAGCCATTATTGAGTCGGAAGCTGCAAGCAAAAAGACTGGATTCAAATTCCCGGTTCCATGGACATTTAAAAAAGGAAGCAAAAAAAATCCGTTGCAACTTAGTTCAGGCGAAATGAGGGAAATAGGACAGAAAGTCATTTTCAAGATTGACCGGAAAGATAAAAACGCGCGATTTGGTGTTCGGGCTGATATTCTTGAGTATGATTCCACTTCTGCTGACGACAACTTTGCTGATGACGTAAAAGACATGAAATTCAGCGAGGTAGGAGATTCCAAAACGCTTACCCTGGTTTGCGACCACGAAGGTTCGCGGATTGAATTCCTGGTGGAAGTCAGGCCGTTATATAATTAATTTATTTAAAAACACTTTACCCAACCTTACTTTCTAAATACAAAAAGCC
>CAZBZA010000015.1:0-23999 GCA_964495865.1 uncultured Lentimicrobiaceae bacterium | reverse complement strand
TTAAAACTTAGTTAAGTAATATATCAGAATGCATCTTTAAGCTAGAAGGAAGACGATTTGTCTTCTGAAAACTGATCTCCATTACAATCATATCTAATCCCCTCCCCCATGCGTATCCTAATGCTCCTCGATAGCGAATTTCCACCTGATATACGTGTGGAAAACGAAGCACAAAGTCTGATAGATGATGGCCATGAGGTACACATACTGAGTTATAATTTTGGTTCGAAACAAAAATCGGAACTCTTTAAAGGAATCTATATTCACCGCTTTCCGATCGCAAAACAGCTAGCTAAAAAGATGCTTGGTCTGCTCAACCAGTTTCCATTGTACCGTATGATTTGGTTGCGGGAAACTGAAAAATTGCTTCATTCACAATCATTTGATGCATTACATATTCACGATTTGCCGTTATGTTGCCTGGCTAAATCAATAAAACACAAGCACAAAATACGGGTCACTGCTGATATGCACGAAAACTATCCCTATCTGGTTGCAGAACAGCCATATATGAACACATTATTTGGCAGGACATTTTTAAGCAAATCAGTTTGGTTCAGAAAAGAAAAAGAATGGCTTTCGAACGCGGATAGCATAATTTGTGTGGCTGAAGAAATGAAATCGCGGCTCCAGCAGGTTTTGGGGAAATCAGAGAACATAACAATTGTACCCAATACACTGAATTTCAAAACATTTGTAGCTTCACAAAAACCGGTTCCTGAGTTAAAAGATCGTTTCAAAAACAGGTTTGTAGTGTCATTTATTGGAGGTATTGATGCAGTTCGCGGAATTGAATACCTGCTTGAAGCAGCTTCTTTGATCGGTACTAAAATACCAGAATTATTGATTTTACTGGTAGGCGAAGGAAACACTCTTGAGTTGCTCAGGGAAAAATCCAATCAACTTAATCTTAATGAAATAGTTGTTTTCGAAGGATTTAAACCTTCATCAAAGATGCAGGCATATATTGAAATATCCGACATTTGTGTGATCCCTCATGTGCGCTCGGAACAAACTGACAACTCGAGCCCGAATAAACTTTTCCAGTATATGTATTTTGGAAAACCTGTTATCTCATCCAATTGCAAATCGCTTGAGAAACTAATCCTCGCCGAAGATTGCGGGCTTATTTTTAAGGACAGGGATAGTAATGATCTTGCTAAAAAAATTGAAATACTTTTTGCAGATGCAGATATGAGGACCAAACTAGGAGAAAACGGTAATAAATCAGTTATGAATAAATACAACTGGGCAGCTACTTCCGAAGGGTTATTGAATCTTTATCGGCAATAATTGTTTTTTTTCCATACTTCCTCTTCGCATTCCTGATACTAACATTCAGCTCAAAACCAATGAGCACGATCATAGCATTGAAAAATATCCATAACATTAAAATAATAAGTGTTCCTATTGAACCATAAAGCGTGTTGTAACGCGAAATACTATTCACATAATAATTGAATCCAACTGATGCTAAAATGGTCAGCAGTGTCGAAAGTGTACTACCGGCCGAAATAAATCGAAAGCGAGACTGTGCTGACGGTGCAAGATAATACAGAAATGAGAAAGCAAAAAACAGCATGGCCGTTGAAACAACCCATTTACCGGCTATGATGAGATAATAGCTAAAACTATCGCGCAGCATATTGTGCTTAACCAGGAAACTAAGTAATATCGGCCCTAATGTAATCAAAGCTATTGCTATGATTACCAGCAACGAAAGTATAAAAACAAGAGCTATGGAAATCAGCCTTTGTTTAATCCACGAACGTGTTTCGATGGTATGACGGGTTTTGTTAAAAGATTCAATCAGACTATGTATTCCATTGGTAGAAAAGTACATAGCCATTAAAAAACCGATTGAGAGCAAACCACCCCGAGGCCTTTTTACGATATCAAAAAGTGTTTCTTCAACTGCTTCATATACTTTTCCCGGAATAAAATTCTGCATTAATTCCAACAACTGATCCTGAAATCCTGCGATAGGAATATAGGGAATAATAGTAAAAAAGAAAATTATGGCAGGAAAAAGTGCAAGGAAAAAATTATACGAGAATGCGGCTGCACGCATAGAGATTGCACCTTTTTGCAAACCTCTGATAAAAAAAACAGCCACATCATACACAGGCATTCCGTCGAAACCGGGTATCACCAATCGACGCGAAAAACGTTCCGCTGATGACACCAATCTACTCTTTAACAGCTCATTAAGCCTGAGCTGATAATAATCTGATACCCGACCCTGGTTTTTAGTCTTCCTTTGCATAGTTTTAATACAGGCGAAAAAATCAGCATACTAAACTGATCATGTATGGCGGATAAGGTTATAGAAAAATGAAATTGAATCTGACTATAACAATTATTATTTTAGTTTGTATTGTTAATTTCAGGATGAATATCACATTATCTGATTCAATTTCCTGATCCAAAAGTGCTGGATTTCAGTTCCTGAAACATTACACCTTTTATTTAATTGCTTTTAAGCTCATATCCAGACTACTGATATGATGAGTTAGCGAGCCTACCGAAATAAAATCAACACCACATTCAGCATATTGCCTGATTGTATGTAAGTTAATCCCACCGGAAGCTTCAGTTTCATATTTCTTATTAATAAGCTTTACAGCTTCGCGCAGCATATCGAACGAAAAATTATCGAGCATAATACGCTGAACACCACCATGATTAAGAACCTGATTAACTTCATCAAGGTTTCGTGTTTCTATTTCTATTTTGAGTTTCAGTCCCTTGCGTTCAAGGTATTCGTGGCAGGCAGTAATTGCCTGAGCAATTCCTCCCGCAAAATCAACATGGTTATCCTTGATCAGTATCATATCGAAAAGGCCGAATCGATGGTTAAATCCGCCGCCCAGTCTTACAGCCATTTTTTCTATTTCGCGAAGCAAGGGTGTTGTTTTGCGTGTATCCAGGATTTTGGCAGGAAGTCCTTCGATGGCATCAACCATCATGCGGGTTTGGGTTGCAATTCCACTCATCCTTTGCATAAAATTCAGAGCAGTGCGCTCAGCTGTAAGCAAGGAAATCGAATTGCCACTTACCTCAAATGCAACATCACCTTTTTTCACCAGAGAGCCATCTTCAATAAACTGATTCATCAAAATCCGGTCATCGATATGAAAAAATACTTTTCGGGCTATATCGACTCCTGCAAGCACACCATCCTCCTTTATGAGCAGTTTGGCTTTACCATAAGCATTCGCAGGAATAGTTGATAAGGAAGTGTGGTCGCCATCGGCTATGTCCTCGCGGAGCGCTTTTATAATAATTTCGTCAATAGTCACGGAAAATAAAATTTTAGATTTATCAGTCGGTTTCGAAATGTATCTGCTGAATCATTAGTATGTTTGAAACAGGTTTCAGCAGGATATAAACATTTAAATTTTCGGTTTTGCTTTTGTAAGTGCCTATCATATATTGCGATCCTCCAGCCGAATTGCCTTTTTTGTTGATTGCAAACGAAACCGGGGCTGACTTGCCGAAAAAGTCTTTCATAATAACTTCAGCCTGAGCTTTACTGAAAGCTCCGTCGATACCCGGAATAATGATTTCAACCGTAGGTCCGAAATATTTTGCCAGCTCTTTTGAATTTCCGGCTTTAATAGCAGCAGCAATATTTTCGACAAGTCCTTGTGGTTCAGAAGCCTTTACCGGACTCTGGATCATAAGCATTACCAACAAACTGAAAATTATATTTTTGATTGCTTTTTTCATTTTATGCTTTTAACAACTCTGTAAAGATACAAAAATCACTCCAAAAATAATCTCATATTGTTTTCTTCACTTGTTTTATAAAGAGTGTATGTATCTTTGACAAACCTAAACCCGCAGCCCGGAGCTAAAGCTAAAGCCAGAACAACCTAATACCATGAACATTACCATTGTTATGATTGGCAATACATCAGAAGCTTTTGTGCAGAATGGATACGATGTGTTCCTAAAACGATTGAAACATTATATAAAAGTAAAAGAAATAGTTATCCCTGATTTAAAAGACCGAAAACACCTTAACGCTGAGCAGATTAAAGAAAGAGAAGCTGTTATTCTCCTTGAAAAAACAGCCATGGCTAATTTTGTGGTTCTGCTGGATGAGCATGGTAAAGAATTCAGTTCGGTTGAATTTGCAGGTTTTTTACAAAAAACAATGAATGCCGGCACACGTGAATTATTTTTCGTTATCGGAGGCGCATTTGGAGTTGCCGAAAGTATTAAACTCAAAGCTGATCTTACAATTTCGCTTTCGCGGATGACTTTTACCCACCAGATGATCCGATTGCTTTTTGCCGAACAGTTGTACCGGGCTATGACAATCCTAAAAAACGAACCCTATCACAATGAATAAATCGCTATGAAAGAATTGATATTTGCTACAAACAACAAACACAAACTCACTGAAATACAATCAATTGTCGGTTCGGATTTCGTAATACGGAGCCTCGAAGATATAGGCTGCACCGAAGATATTGCTGAAACAGCCAGTACACTCGAAGGTAATGCATTGCTGAAAGCGGAGTATGTTTTTAATAAATACGGAATGAATTGTTTTGCTGATGATACCGGACTGGAAGTGGAAGCACTCGATGGCCGTCCCGGGGTTTTTTCGGCCAGGTATGCTACCACTGGTCACGATTTTGAAGCAAATATTGATAAAGTTCTCGCCGAACTGGAAGGGGTTTCGAATCGCAAGGCACGCTTCCGGACCGTAATAGCTTTGCATCTAAATGGCTCAGTAAATTATTTCGAAGGTATTGTGAATGGTGAAATTATCCACGCCAGAAAAGGTATTAAAGGCTTTGGCTACGACCCTGTATTTCTTCCTGATGGATATAAATTAACCTTTGCCGAAATGCCTCTTTCAGATAAAAACAAAATAAGCCACAGGGCCAGGGCTGTAAGCAAACTGGTTGATTATCTTAAATCAGGGATTTAGATTTTTTCTTTTCTCAATGCTTCTTCGACAAGGTTGCCAAAAAAATCTTTCAATTCATAACCGGCAGCTTTTACTTGTTTTGGAATAATGCTTTCGGCTGAAAAACCCGGAACAGTATTCACTTCGAGGAACCACCAGGTTTCGCCAACCATGAAATAATCGAAGCGTACAACCCCTTTGCAATTAAATTTCCGATACAAATAATCTGTTAGCTTTCTGCATTCGTCAGATTGTTTCTCTGTGATTGGTGCCGGTGTAATTTCGTTGGCCATACCAACAGTATATTTAGCCTGGTAGTCAAAAAAATCGTTTTCAGAAACTATTTCCGTAACAGGCAATACCTGAACTTTGCCATGCAGAGTAAAAACGCCACAAGCCATTTCCCTGCCTTTAATAAACTGCTGTACAAGCACTTCGTCATCTTCGGCAAATGCTTTTTCAATTGCAGGGAGAATTCCTTCAACATCATAAACTTTTGAAACACCAACACTCGAACCCGCTTTGTTGGGTTTTACGAAACATGGCAACCCGACTTCTTTCACCATTTGTGCTGTATTCCAGGTATCGCCTCTTCTTAGAAGCATGGTACGTGCAACTTTTACACCATATTGTATGGCCAGGTCATTACTAAAATATTTATTAAAAGTAAGCGCCGATGTAGTTACATCGCATGTAGTATAAGGAATCCCTGCAATATCGAGATATCCCTGAAGCTTTCCATCTTCGCCGGGAGTACCATGTATAGCAATAAATGCGCAATCGAATTTCACGGTATTATTTTCAATTTCCAGGCAATGATTATTCCTGTCGAAAGGAATTAAATCCCCGTTTGAAGCGGTGTATGTCCAATTACCATTACGTATTAATACCGGATAAACTTCGAATTTTTCAGTATCAAGGTTATTTTTTACTTGTGAAGCACTGGCAATTGAAACTTCGTATTCGCCGGAATCACCACCCATAAACAATACAACTCTTATTTTGCGCATATTTCAGAATTTAATGGCTTTTAAAAGTGCAAAGTTATATAATCGCTGAAAATGTTTCCTGTTAAATTATTTCAATAATGATATTATGTCTGCTTCAATCCTGATCATGAGAGGACCTGAATAATTCTATTTATTTTTCCGGAAGCAGAAATTATACTTTTGTCTCACAAGCGCCTGTTTTTGACTAGTAAAAATTTAATCTTTGTAACATCAGATTTACCTATTTGATATATCTTACTGCTGCCGTGGAAATTTATATCTTTGCAAAAAAGAAACAATAATATCCAAAACTTGCAGTTTATATAAGCAAGGGTCTAACCAGCAATCAATCAGGGCACATACACCTTATGAACTTTATACAATTCATTACTACCCGGCGGTTTTTAAAACACCTGGCATATTCAATATTGCTTTTCCTGGTGATTTTATGGATCACGTTTACGCTGCTTAAAATGTACACGCGTCACAACCAGGTTGCACTCACACCTAATTATGTGGGTCTTCAGATGGATCAGGTGCAAAGCCTCGAATCAAGTAAAGACTTCGAACTCATAATAGTTGACTCTATTTACGATTATACCCGCAAACCAGGAAGCGTTATTTCGCAGGATCCATTGCCCGAAACCAAGGTAAAACCCGGAAGGGCAATTTATCTTTCGCTGGTATCGTATATGCCTGAGCAAGTGAGTATGCCGGCACTTATTGATCTTTCTCTCCGGCGGGCAAAGGCGCTACTGCAAACATATGGACTTAAACTTGGCGGCATTCGCATTGTACCTGATATTGCCGAAAATGCAGTATTAAAAGTTACGGTAAATGGCAGGGTAATAAAACCCGGAACACAAATCCGGAAAGGCTCCATAGTTGACTTGGTTATCGGATCAGGTTCGGGTGGAAACCAGGCAGCTATTCCATTCCTGATAGGGAAAACACGTGAATCGGCACTTGGTGAATTATCGAGATTAGGTTTTGTTGTAGGCTCCGAATCTTATTCAGGTAACAGCGACAGCACAAATGCACAGGTTTACGAGCAATCTCCGGTTTATGTTTATGGTAAGCGGGTAGATGCAGGAACAAGTTTTTCATTAACTTATAAATCGGGAACTGATTTCAATTTCGACGAGTACATTAGTACCATGGTAATAGATACTCTTCAGCCCGAAATACAATGACCTTAAAGTACCGATTGAATGATTAGAAACATTTTTGCCATAGCTTTGATAAGCCTTGCAGGTATTTCGGCCTCAGCGCAGGAAATACTAACAACACCTGCGCATAATAATGCCGTTGCAGAACAGCACCGGTTTATAAATAACTCGGTGTTGAAATCAGCAAGCGTTCTTACCCTGCCTTTTTACGATGATTTTTCAGTAATTTCAGTTTTCCCGTCGGCTTTGCGCTGGGCTGATGCTTTTGCTTTTGTAAATACTGATTATGCTAAAAACCCTCCCAGCGTTGGCGTTGCTACCCTGGATGCACTTGATGAAACCGGCAATTTATACCCAAATGCCGGTAAAAATCCGTTCGATGCTGATTATCTTACATCGCTTCCTATCAGGCTCGATTCTATTCTTTCGCCATCAAAACGCGCTATTAACAGGGCCGATTCTATTTTCTTCAGTTTTTATTATCAGCCACAAGGAAGAACCATCAGTCCACCATCGGAAAAAGCTTCACTGATCCTGGAATTCCACTCACCAGGAGATTATGATACAATTGCTACAGCCACCGATACTACCTATGAGAAACGCTGGAACGAAAGGTGGATATCAATCGGAGGGATTTCAGCAGATTCATTTGCCCAACCTGATAACAAGTATTTCAGGCAGGTTATTATTCCTTTGACCTCGATTATTGACAGTGCCAGGTATTATAAAAACGGTTTTCAGTTCAGGTTTCGAAACATTGCAACCCTTGCTGGAAATTCGCAGCCCGACTGGCAAAATAACGGCAGCCACTGGAATATTGACGTTGTATGGTTAAGTAACGGAAGGAGTATTAACGACACATCCATGAAAGATGTTGCTTTCGGCGATCAGGCTCCATCCATGTTAAAAAACTATGAATCAATGCCTTTTAAGCAATACAGCAAGAATTTTGTTAACGAAATGAAGGAAAATATTGATATTGCTATTTCTAATCTCAGCAACGAAAACAGGGGCGTTGTGTATAAATATAACATGCGCAAAAATTCGGGGATTCCTTTTAAAGAATATGATGGAGGGAGCCAAACCCTTACCCCGTTTGCAACAACAGGCTACACTACTTATCCGGCATTTGCTCACCCTCCGGTTGTATCTTTTTTTCCTCCATCAAGCGATCAAAAAGTTGTTTTTCATATCATTCATACCTTAACACCTGACCCAAACCCTTTATTCCGTTCGAACGATTCCATCCAGTACGATCAGTTGTTCAGTAATTATTATGCTTACGATAACGGTACTGCCGAAGCAGGTGTGGGGATTAACGGAGCCGGAGGTTCCTATGCGGTACAGTTTAAACTCAACGAAGCCGATACCCTGCGTGGGATTCAGATATTTTTCAACCCGGTTACCAGCAGTATCAACCAGGAAATTATTGACCTCAATGTCTGGAACGACCAATTTGGTGTGCCAGGACAAATAGTGGATGCAATTAATGGCGTTACACCTCTTTATCCGGCAAGTCTCAACGAATTTGCCACTTATTGGTTCGAGGAACCAGTGATAGTAAATGCAGTTTTATTCCCAGGTCTCATATTTTATATTGGATGGACTCAATCGTCAGTTAACAACCTTAATGTTGGCTTCGACAGGTACAAGGATAGTTACTCAAAACGATTTTTTAATGTAAGCGGAATGTGGGAATCAAGTGATCCTATAAACTATGGGTCAGCTATGATGAGACCAATTGTTGGTCTTCAAAACCCTTTAATAATTTCAAATACTACTGAAATACAGCAACTTAGTTTTCATCCCAACCCGGTTACTGATGGCAATCTGGTAATCCGCTTACCCGAAATATGGAAAAACATTGCTGAAGAAAACCTGAAAGTAAACATTATTTCAGCAAACGGAAGCCTTGTGTTAAGCCGTTCGTTCTCAAATAAAATTAATGTAAGTTCTCTAACGCCGGGTTTTTATCTTGTAATCCTCACCGATACGAGCAGTGGACGCAAAGCCAGCGGAAAACTGATAATCAGATAATTTCCGGTAAAGATCGCAGGTTTGCCCAGGATTATTTAACCTGGTTAAAAATGACTTCGAAAATGAATTAGCCTGGCAGAGTTGTGACTGCCATTTTGTTCTGATTGGGTCAGAACATACTATTTACAACGCCAGAATCAGAAAAAATATGAATGAAGAATTAGAAGAATTAGAAGACAATTCCGCCTTAGCGGAAGAAAATGATTTATACGAGCATTTCAGGTTTGAAGTTGATAAAGGACAGGCCATGCTTCGTATTGATAAATTTTTGATGGGGCGCATACAAAACGCTTCGCGAAATAAAATACAAAATGCTGCCCATGCCAATAATATTTTGGTGAACGACAAACCGGTGAAACCCAATTATCGTGTTAAACCATTGGATATTATTTCAATTGTTTTAGCTTACCCGCCAAGGGAAACTGAAATTCTGCCCGAAAATATCCCGCTCGAAATCGTTTATGAGGATGATGATGTACTGGTAATAAACAAAGCAGCCGGAATGGTTGTACATCCTGCACATGGCAATTACACAGGAACACTCGTTAACGCACTGGCATACAGGTTTCAGCAAGAAGGAATAGTAAGTGAAACAGGCCCGTATCTGGTACACAGGATTGATAAAGACACATCTGGACTGATACTGGTAGCAAAGAATGAAATCGCGCAAAGCAAACTAGCCCGCGGATTTTTCGAACATAAAGTTGACCGCAAATACCTTGCTTTGGTTTGGGGCGATGTTAAAGAGGAAGAAGGAACCATTGAAGGACACATCGGGCGTTGCCTTCGCGACAGACTTATAATGGATGTGTTTCCTGACGGGAACCATGGAAAAGAAGCTATTACCCATTACAGGGTGATACGCAGGTTCCATTATATAACTTTGGTTGAATGCACACTCGAAACCGGTCGTACACACCAGATACGCGCGCACATGCAACATATTGGCCATACGCTTTTTAACGATTCGCGGTATGGAGGTGACCAGGTATTGAAAGGCACTACATTTACAAAATACAAACAGTTTATCATGAACTGTTTTGATATTTGCCCGCGGCAAGCACTTCATGCCCAATCGCTTGGATTTGCGCATCCTGCTGATGGCCGGAAAATGTATTTCGAAACGGAACTGCCGGCAGATATGCAAGCTGTTATCGAAAAATGGGACCGATACGTAATGAAGATTGATGAAGAAGAAATGGAATAAAAAAAAAGGCCTGAAGTTCAGGCCTTTTTTTTACCAAGAATTGGATTCTATGTTAGGTTGACATTTTTATTACAATCTGATAGAAATCCCTATTTTTCCGCCTGAGTATGCATTTCCACCGCCAAACTCTAAGTTAATTCCATATTTGTCGTTAAAATAATACCGGCCTCCTACCTGAGCACCCAGCCCAAATCCTGATTCGTCGCCACCGCCATAATTATCATCGCCTGTATTTACAAAATAAAAGCCTAAATTAATACCTCCGTAAACATCCCATTCGCTGGGAATTTCGAGTACCCTGTTTAAATGATAATTTGCATTTCCGGCAATACCTAACTTGGCATGATTGTAAGAACCTCCGTCCCAGGATTCATTATATGAACGGAACGAAAGTTCACCTCCAACAGTTATATCCTCATGAACGCCAAAATCACAGCCGAAATATATCGGAATTCCATAGTTTGAAAATCCGAGACCTGCATTCAGCTGAGCTTCGCCAATTCCAATCGGGGCCTGGGCTTTAACTGCTAATAAACTTAATGTAAACACGATTGCTATCAGTGTTGATTTAATTTTCATGGCTTTAATATTTAATTAATTATTGATTACTAATGTTTACAAAGGTATGCCAGATTAATCTGAGCTTTTGCTGGTGTTAAGAAAACTTATAAAAAAGATTTTAACATTGGCTGTAAATTAACATATCTAAAGCGATGTTTGTTTATCCTTCCGAAATGATATTATACACCGAGTCTCTTTCAGCAGGGATTCGTCCTGCTTTAATAATCAGTTCCCTGATTTCATCGCTGCTAAGCGAAGGGTTTTCGCCGGCACCGGCAAGAGAATAAATTTTTGTGGAGTCGTTAATAGTTCCATCCAGATCGTCGACACCGAAAGCAAGCGACAAAGCCGCCATCTCCTTCCCTATCATGGGCCAGTATGCTTTCAGATGTGCAATATTATCGAGATAAATCCGCGAAACAGCGTAATTGCGAAGATCTTCGATCAGGGATACTTCTTCGATGTACGACATTTCGTTATTCTTATTCTTAAATTTCAAAGGAATGTAGGCATTGAAACCGCCGGTACGATCCTGCAACTGACGTAAAAGGTCCATGTGATGGATACGGTGTTCGAACTTTTCAATATGACCGTAAAGAATTGTTGAGTTGGTAGGAATACCAAGTTTATGGGCCGTTTCGTGTATTTCAATCCATGCTTCGGTGGACGATTTCTTACCGCAAATCTGCTCCCTTATTTCGTCGTCAAAAATTTCGGCGCCACCGCCTGGCAGCGAATTAAGCCCTGCATCTTTAAGTAGCTGTAAGCCCTCGGTAAAGCTCAAACCCGATCGTTGTGCCATATATTCAATTTCGATGGCAGTATAAGCTTTGATGTGAACTTCGGGTCTGGCTTCGTGCACACGCCTTACCAGGTCAGCATAGTAATAGATATCACGACCAGGGTGAACGGCACCCACAATATGAACTTCAGTAATATCATTACCAAGGCTAACAACAGTTTTCACCATTTCGTCGACAGTGAGTTCCCATGATTCCTTACTCTGGTGATGCGAATACGAGCAAAATTTGCAATCATAAACGCAAATATTAGTAGGTTCGATATGTACATTTCGATTATAATACACATATTCGCCAACAATCCTTTTTCGCACCTGGTCAGCCAGCAATGCAAGCAAAGAGGTATCGGCTTCCTTATAGAGCAGAATGCCTTCTTCGGGCGTAATGCGGGTTGCATCAAGTACTTTTAGTGCTATATCTTTAATATGGCTGCTTATTGCCGAGGATTTTACTATTTCTGAAATCATTTGTATTTCAATTTTATTTTGGACAAAAAATTTTCAACCGCATGTTTAACTCCGGTTAGCGAATAACAATAACTTTATGCGTCTGTAATTGGTCACCGTGTATAACTTTGATGAGAAAAACATTTCCGCTATAAGGAAGGTTTATTGCATAGTTTGAGGATTGAGATCCCGAATACGTATACTTTTGTGATATTATTCCACTTGCATCATACACTTCGATATTTACATCCTTATCATTATTAATATCGGTTAGAATATTTACCACACCATTGCATGGATTAGGCGACACAACTGCCCTTACATCTATATATTCCTCTTTTACAATTGAATCGGTATTGAATTCGTTACTCACTACCAGTTTCACATTCATATTCCCAAAGCGCTCAAAACGTATTGCTGTGGGGTTTTGTTCTGATGACTCCGAAGGGTTACCGCCCTGGAAATACCATTTCCATTTATTTGGTTTTCCTGATGAAAGATCCTGGAAATTAATAGTTCCTCCCACTGGGATAATCATTGTACTGGCTGAAAAATCAGCAACTGCAAGTTTTGCATTAAATGATCCGGGCTGTTTAACAATTCCTGTATTTTCAGGATCGAGCCAGGGTTTTAATTGCTGATCAGCAGATGTTCCGTTGGAAGCCCAGGAAAAAGAAAATTTTCCGTACATATCAGGACCGGTCGGATTCTGGCATGAACTTTCGCCACCTGTAAGCGTACCAATAACCAGGCCTTCATCATCAAAAAGCGGTGAACCTGACGATCCGCCCTCAGTAACCCCATGTCCGTTTACGGTAGCTACCCAACGTACAATCCAATGTGTATTTGGGGTTGAGCCCCATGTGCCGGAAGCCAGTGGTGATGTGTATGTTGAGATTTTCCTGATATCGCCATCCGGATGATGAATGCAAACACCCGATGATGAATTACTGCTACCGGCATCCCAGCCACAATAAAAAGGATTGTATTTTGGCGGAATATTTTCCAGAAATTGAAGTAATAAAAAGTCGGAGCCAATATTGGAAGGACTATCAGATGTTGCCAGCATTTCTGCTCCAAGTATGGTTTGTTCCTGCGCAGCTGTCGAAATACAGTCCGGCGATTCATAATTAAAATAAAATACCCACCTTTCGTAGTCCTCAGCCGTTGCATGTCCACCAAAGAAATCATTGCTGCAGTGCGATGCCGTAAGCATTAAACCAGTAAAATCCTGAGAAGTATTATTCATAAGGACACCTGAACAATAGAAGAATTTAGTACCTACTTTAGTAAGGATTTTAACAACCCCCTGCTTCTGATTCTGCCAGTTTTGTCCTTCATCACAATTTATATTTACCTCGCAACTACCTGATAATTCTGTTTTTAGTTCGGTTTTAACCATCTTATCGAATCCGCGATACATATATGTGAGACCGGATATTTTTATCTCAGCGTTTATGTTGGTATTGAATGGTTCAAAATACTCAATCACAATTTTATCGCCATAAACCGGGCGCGTTGTAAACTTCAGACTTTTTGGAATTTCCACCGAAGTATAGGCACCAATAACCCCATGATGATCGGGTGTGTAAACAAATAAATCGGAACCAAACGGCAATTGCACTTTCTCGAAATTTATACCCAATCCCTGAGCTCCAGTGCATTGTAAAGTCAAACGACAGATACGTCCTCCATCAGCAAGATATTCCCATTGCCCGGCATCAAAAAGCGAAATATTTACCGGCACTTCAACACCTACGCGGTACGATTTTTCAAGGTGGGCAGCTTCGTCGTCCTCCGCTTGTATTGCAGCCAGGTCAGGTGATTGAATATCAACAAACTGAATTTGCGATTTCAACAAAAACTGTGGCTGAAAACTGCGTGGAACTCCCCCCCTGTCGATCTGACTATAGGCAGAAAATGCAGAACCAATGAGAAAAAGAGTTATTAATAAGGAATTTATGATTCGCAACGTATACTTTCTTTATAATTTACACAAAAGTACGAATAACTCCTTTTGGAATGATGTGCTTCTGTTATTATTCTCGCGACAATTAAAAGGCCTTCATCGGACGAAAATCATGGTAATGTTCAGTCTGCAAAGATCCGTACAGGCATTTCCGGAATTATTCCTGCCGAAATGGCGTATTCAAACATCTGATTTATTGCCCGTCTACCTTGCAAGCCCAAACTGACCGAAAATTCATTTACATACAGATCAATATGCTGTTGCATAACAGCCGCATCCATTTCCTGAGCATTACAGCTGATAAATTCATTCGGTTCGCCTTTGTGAATATTGGCGTAATCGACACTACGCCGGATACTTCTGTTCACTTTAGCTATTATGTCGTCGCCAAGCCTGCTGTGAGCTGCAATTCCGCCAAGAGGAACCGGAGAGCCGGTAAGCTGCTCCCAGAATTCGCCAAGGTCAATAAGTTTATTCAAGCCTTTCGACTGATATGTAAACCTGCTTTCGTGAATAATAAGCCCGGCATCCGCGACATTGGTAAGTACAGCATTTTCAATATCCGAAAACAGCATTTCCGTTTTATGTACTGGTGCTTTCATTGCCAGTGAAAACAGAAGATTTGCTGTGGTATACATTCCCGGAATAGCGATAATTTTACCCTGTAATTCATCCAGATTTTTTAAATGTTTGCTTATAACAAGCGGTCCGGCACCAAAACCCAGTGCGGCCCCAGAATCGAGTAACAGGTATTTGCCTGCCAAATGCAGAAAAGCATGAAAACTGAGCTTGGTAATATCTGGTTTTTCTTCAAAAGCAGCTGAATTAAGTTGCTCCACATCAGCCATAATATACTCATATTCAATACCTTCTGTATCCACTTTATGGTGAACCATGGCATCAAAGATGTAGGTATCGTTCGGACAAGGTGAAAAACCGAGTGTAAGTTTCATTTAAAGGTATAGAAGTTTAGGTTTAAAAATGTCAGTTTCTGTGTAATAATCTCTGGTTTATTCGTTGAGAAGTTCAAATAAAAATTGATTCAGGTTTTGCACAGCCAGCGGGATATCCCATTTTGAAACATCGCGATCTTCGATGTAATTGGATACACTTCGTATTTGTATATGCCTGTTTTTATGCAGTTTACACGAAAACATAAAAGCCGCTCCCTCCATGGATTCAATATCAACCTGTTGTCTTTTTAAAAAAGCATCAATGTTAAGCGAATTTCCATGCACCGTATTTACCGTTACTCCGGTTGCAATAAGCAAACCATTGATAAGATTGCTGTCGAATATTGAATCGTTGATCAGTTTGCCCCCGTTAAAAGGAAACTCATCCTGATCGAGAAGCTTTAAATCAATGAGAGAAAGAAAATGTTCACCGTCTTCGGCACCTGTTTCGGGAAGGCAATCGCTTGCAATATTCAGCACTGTACCAAGAGGAATATCACGGTTAAAACTCCCGCAGATTCCGACATTGAAAACAACATCGTATTTGTATTTACCCAGGACTATGCTTGTGAATACAGCCGTTGGAACCATTCCAACACCAGTTATAAGTAAATCGATATCATATTGTTTATACCTGTACCTTGTAACATGATGTTGCAGAACCCGGCCTTTCCCCAATCCATTGATAAGAGGTTTAATTTCAATTGATGTGGCTGAGATGATCAGAAGTTTCATTTCGATGGCATTTTTTTTTGAATTATCGGAAATAAAATACCTGATAAAGGTAGCAGAAAAAGGGCTGTACTTCCTGTAATTCAGATAGGACAGCTATCGTGTTATTTAGCTAGTCCCAATAATTCAACGCATTTCTTAAAAATATCCGTGTTCTGCTGCACACCGGTAAACCTTTCGGCACCGGGACCAAAAGCGAAAACCGGAACCATTACAGCAGTATGGTCTTTACTTGTAAATGCTCCTACAATTTCGCCGGTAGCTAAATTACCTCCATTTATACCCAGGCCACCGGTTTCGTGGTCCGCTGTAACAATAACAAGTGTTTCGCCATTTTTTGCAGCAAACTGCAGCGCTTTTCCAACTGCATTGTCGAAATCAACGGTTTCTTTAACAATTGATTCGGCATCATTATCATGTGCAGCCCAATCGATCATCGAACCTTCAATCATGATAAAAAAACCTTTTTTATTCCTTTTAAGCATTTTAAGTGCCATTTCGGTAGCTTCGGGAAGTATATTTCCACGGCCTTTGTCCATTGAAGGCATGTGCTCATCGGCTAATAAAGCTGCAAGACGCTGAGTGGAAGGCACATCAACATCCTTCAGATCGCGGACAACTCTATAGCCACGGGCCGTAAGACTGTCGATAAGGTTAAGGCTATCAGCGCGACGGGCAAAATGATTGTATCCGCCACCAATAAAAACATCAATATCAGTATGAAGAAAGTCGTAGGCGATATCTTCATATTTTGAGCGGCTTGGCGTATGCGCAATAAATGAAGCAGGAGTAGCATGAGTAATAGCTGATGTTGAAACCAGGGCGGTTGCAAGTCCTTTATCCTCAGCCATTTCGAGGATTGTTTTCACCGGTTTTCCGTCAACGTCTACTCCAATGCTGCCATTTTTAGTTTTAACGCCTGCTGATAAAGCTGTACCGCCAGCCCCTGAATCGGTTATGTAATTGCTTGCAGAGTTAGTTATAGAAAATCCGGTTACAGGCATTCCTGTTATATTCATTACTCCTTTTTTAGCAGTGTAACCGGCATAAACCTGCGATGTTCCCATACCATCGCCAATAAGAAGGATAATATTTTTGGGTGCATGTGATTTAGAACTACGTTTGGCTTTTTGAGCATTTGCATCCTGAACAGCTACTAAAACAATTGCTGATGCAAAAAGTATTCTGAAAAATAAGTTCATGAGAAATTACAGTTTTAGATTTTTTTTGCAAATATACATTCGATTGGTTTATACGAAAACATAAAACGAGAAGTTAATAATTTATTCATTATCGAATTACACAACAATTCTTATGGTTTTTTTAACGCGAGGGCGCAACAAAACAATCAAATATTTTCGGTTTTTCAAGACGCAAAGGCAATATTTAAATACCTGATGTCAAATACATTACAAATCGCTAACTTATTTCAAATAAAGCAAAGTAACTTTCAAATAAAAGATCAATAATCCATTTGAAATAAATTCCCGAATAACCTGTTTAAAGTTGTTTGAATGAAAATTGTAAAAGGCTTGGAAACCTGTAAGTTCAAAAATTTCGTTTTACATATAATTCACATCGGGAATGAGCAGATAAAAAATTTAAGTACATTTGACCGATTTTTAAGAAAGACACATCCAAAAAAGTAAATACAAACATACTATTAACCTGCAATTTAAATCTTTTTAAACAACTTAAAATGAAAGAAAAAATCACAAGTGCGCTTAACGAATCACCAACAGCCCGCTGGATCGCACTAATCCTGATTTCAACGACCATGTTTTTCGCGTATTTCTTTGTTGATGTGGTTGCCCCACTTCAAACGATGCTCGAAACCGATTACAAATGGACTCCTGAGGTGTTCGGAATGCTTGGCGGATCCGAGTTTTTCCTAAATGTTTTTGTTTTCTTTCTTATTTTCTCGGGGATAATCCTCGACAAAATGGGTATCCGCTTCACCATTATAACTGCCGGTTTAACAATGGTACTCGGAGCTGCAATTAAATATTACGCACTAACACCAGGATTTCCGGAAACTGCACTGGCTGTATGGCTCGGAACTTTCGTTACATGGATTCCCGCTTCGGCAAAACTTGCCTTCTTCGGTTTCTCCATTTTTGGTATCGGAGTCGAAATGGCTGGTATTACCGTTTCGAAAACAATTGTAAAATGGTTTAAAGGAAGAGAAATGGCACTGGCCATGGGTCTCGAAATGGCAGTTGCCCGTTTAGGCGTTTTTGCAGTATTTCGTTTAACACCTATTTTCGCTGAAAGCGGAGGACCTTCAAATTCAGTTCTTTGGGGATTAATTTTCCTTTGTATCGGATTCCTGACTTTCCTCATTTATACATTTATGGATTTCAAACTCGACAAGCAGATGGGAGTAACCAATGATGTTGCACCTGAGGACGAGTTTAAAATCAGCGACCTGAAAAAGATTTTCACCAACCCCGGATTTCTTGCTATTGCAGGTCTTTGCGTTCTGTTTTATTCAGCCATTTTCCCGTTCCAGAAATTTGCCACCGATATGCTTGCTTCCAAACTGGATGTGGATATGAAAAGTGCCGCAGCTTATTTCTCCTATTTCCCGATCGGAGCAATGGTACTCACTCCTTTTATCGGTTATTTCCTCGATGTTAAAGGAAAAGGCGCTTCGATGATGTTATACGGAGCTATACTGCTTACTATTTCTCACCTTATTTTTGCTTTTGTTCCAGCCGAAATTTTCAACGTTCCTATTGCAATTATGACCATTGTTATCCTTGGAACCGCATTTTCGCTCGTACCAGCATCCATGTGGCCATCGCTTCCTAAAATTGTTGAAGAAAGATATCTTGGATCGGCTTACGGCAGTATTTTCTGGATTCAGAACATCGGACTTCTTGCAGTGCCAATTCTTATCGGCTGGTCACTTTCGGCATCAAATCCAGGTGTTTCGGAACAAATAACGGCAGGTGTTGTTGGCGCAAAATACAATTATACCGTACCTGAATTAATTTTTGCAAGTTTCGGCGTTCTGGCTATAATTTTAAGCCTGGTGCTTCGTGCTGTTGACAAAAAACATGGTTACGGTCTCGAAATTCCGAATAAAAAGAGATAGTTTCAACCAATTAGCAAATAAAAAAAGCAGCTTAATAGCTGCTTTTTTTATTTTGTCACATTCACAAAGCGATATTTCCCGAACATATCTTTTAACAGTTCGCGCTTGCTAAACATATCATTTTCGAAAAGAGAAAGCACTTGCTGCCCGAATGCCTCATTGATTTCGAGCCAAATAGTGCCACCTTTAACCAGCTTTGTTTTTGCAAAATCCATTATACAACGATAAAATACCAGCGGATCCTTATCAGGAACAAACAAAGCGATATGAGGCTCATTTTTCAGAACATTGGGCTGCATTAAAAGTTTCTCTGAATCAGTAACATACGGTGGATTGCTCACTATTAAATTGCATTCGGGCAACATTTGCCATTGCGATGAATCAAGAATATCAACATTCACAAATTTAATTGGAACCTGATTTATAACTGCATTGTGTTCAGCCACGGTAATTGCAGTTGCCGAAATATCAACTGCCCAAACGACTGAATGTGGAATATGCTTTTCTAACGAAATTGCAATGCAACCGCTTCCGGTTCCAATATCCAGAATCTTAAAATCCTGAAAAGATTCATTTAAAGGAAAAGCTTTAATTATCAGGCTCACCATTTCTTCCGTTTCCGGGCGGGGAATTAAAACCGATTCGTTTACAACAAATTCCATATCCATGAACCAGGCTTTACCTAGCACATACTGCAATGGAATATGCTCAAGCACTTTACTTACAGCGACTTTGAGCTGAACTGTATTTTCGTCGGGCGCAAACTGTGAAGCTTCCAAAACCCTTTGCACCGGTGATAAATTAAAGAAATGTTCAAAAAGCCGGTCAGCAATGGCACGGGCTTCCTCATCCGGAAACAAGCTACTCATTTCCAGCACTATGCTTCTATATAAATCGCTTATGGTTGCTGACATTTTATTGCAATGGATTCATGAATATTTCCGGCAAAGATATTCCGAAAAAAGAGAATTAATTTTATTCACTAAAATCAACACCAGTTTAATTACTATTTCACTATTTTTGATAAAATTATACCTCATAAAACAAACACTATGCGGACGCTACTCTTCATAACAGCTTTTCTTGTACTTTCAGTTTTTAACTCAAAATCGCAGGAGTTCCTCCCATTTGCGTCAAGCAATTATGCAGGGATAACCGGTGTGTATCTTCAGCCTGCCTCCATTGCCGACAGCAGGTATAAATTCGATATGGGCATATCCTCTACAAGTGTAGGGTTTGCCAATAATTTTTACGGTATAGATCCTTATGTTTTCTGGCATCCTCAAATGTTAAAAGACCTCGATTTTGAAAGTCCTTACATTTCGCGTAATCTGAACGGCAATGATAAAACCGGTATCATAACCCAGAAACAAGATATATTTTCATTTATGATTTCGCTTTCCGATAAAGATGCCATCGCATTTACACCATCAGTCCGAACGATTTTAAACATCGACAATATTACCGAAAATCTTGCCATGCAGCTGGATAAACTCGATTCGGAACCTGATTTGTACGACATTCTGTTAAATAATGAAAATGTAAATGCCCAGGTAAATTCGTGGGTTGAATATGGTTTTACTTACGCACGCGTTTTCATCGACAAGGAAAAACATTTTCTTAAAGCTGGCACTACACTCAAGGTAAACCAGGGACTGGGTTCAGCATATATGTTCATCGGAGACCTGAATTACGAAGTAAACGGAACAGATACCGTTTCGTTTTATAATTCCTATACCAATTACGGAGCTTCGGATAACCTGGTTGAAGAAGATTTCAGCTATCGCTTTGATGCGAATCCTTCGTTGTCCTTCGACTTTGGATTGGTTTACGAATATCGCCCCGAATGGATGAAATACAAATATGACATGGATGGCAAAACCAACATCTGGCGCAGGGACAAGGATAAATACCTTTTCCGTGTTGGGGTTACTGTATCTGACCTTGGAAATGTAAGATACAGAAGGAATGATCTGAGCCGCGACTTTAACGCAGATATTCGCAACTGGTACACCGGTGACCTTGAGATTTCGTCAATTGCAGAATTGAACGCAATAATCGACAGTAATTTCACATATTATGATGTTTCTGACAATTACAATATGACACTGCCAATATGCCTGAGTTTGCAGGCTGATGTGCGTGTTGCCAGTGGGTTGTATGTTAATTTCACACCATTTCTTGCTTTAAACCGGGGCACTAATAATGTAAACAAAGTACATTACCTCTCTTCCTTTAACATAGTTCCGCGGTACGATAAAGCTTTTTTTGGTGTTTCAGTACCGGTTCAATACAATGCCTACAAGCAATGGAATATCGGCTTGGGTTTGAGGCTTGGGCCGGTTTGGTTTGGCTGGAATGATATGTTCTCGATGATGGTTTCATCAAAAGACAGGTACGGTTCATCTGCTTCTGTGGTTTTAAAAATCCCTGTGCTATACGGTAAACCTAAAGATCGCGATAACGACAAAATTTCGGACAAAAATGATCTTTGCCCGGATGTTGCCGGTTTGTATGAAACAAATGGTTGCCCCGATACTGATCTTGACGGAATAACAGATATGGCAGATAATTGCCCCGATGTGGCCGGTCTCAAACAATTTAGCGGTTGCCCTGATACAGATGGCGACGGCGTTATTGATAAAGAAGATTTATGTCCGGATGTAAAAGGACTTGCATATTTTAATGGCTGTCCCGACAGCGATGGCGACAGTATTATTGATCAGAACGACCAATGTCCGTTCAACGCCGGTTCAATAAAAATGGCAGGATGCCCTGATCAGGATGATGATGGAATTGCAGATAAGGACGATAATTGTCCAACAGTTGCAGGAACAGTCGAGAACAGGGGTTGCCCGTTTATTGACAGTGACGGCGATGGAATTAAAGACGAAATGGATAATTGCCCCGGATTGAAAGGTCCGATTGCAAATAATGGTTGTCCTTGGCAGGATACCGATAATGACAGCATTCCGGATAAAGACGACGATTGTCCGAGTATCCCTGGCCCGACAATATTCAAAGGATGCCCCGATACTGACAATGATGGCATTTCGGACAAATACGACCTATGCCCTACCCTGCCCGGCATTGCTCAAAATAACGGATGTCCTGAAATTAAAAAAGAAGAACAGGATGTCCTTAATAAAGCATTCAGCAACCTTGAATTTGAAACAGGAAAGTCAGTAATCAGAAAATCCTCTTTAAGTTCGCTCAACGAACTAGTAACGGTTATGCAGAAACGCCCCGAGTTCAAGCTTTTACTTGCCGGGCATACTGATAATGTCGGGAAACCGGAATCAAACCTTGCCTTGTCAAAAAACAGAACTCTTGCAGTAAAAAATTACCTGGTAAAGCAAGGAATTGAGTCGAACCGAATAAAAACCGAATGGTACGGACAAACTAAACCGATAGCTACTAATGATACCCCTGAAGGCCGCCAGCAAAACAGGCGCGTTGAGATGAAGATTGTTTTTGAGTAGATGGAAGCGGGAAGTCGGAAGATGGATGGAAGAATGCAGGAAAATCTGCCAGGTTCAGGGAAATTCTGCAATAAATAGAGACTTCTGACTTCGGTCTTCCGACTTCCAGCCAAATCAATTATTAAACCTATTAAACATCAATCCATATGACAACTAGCGAATCAATCAGCAAGTTTATGCAACAGCCTCAGATTGCTGTGGTTGGAGTGTCGCGGAATAAGAACAAATTCGGGAATACTGTTTACAAAACCCTGAAGAAGAAAGGGATCAGGGTACTACCTGTAAATCCGCATTTAACTCATTTCGAAGGCGACAAATGTTTCAGCAGCATTGAAACTCTTCCTCCTGATGTAAAAGCCTTATTTGTGAATACGCCTCCTGAATCGACCATTAAAATTGTGGAGAGTGCCTGTACAAAGGGAATTCAGCACTTGTGGCTGCAACAAGGATCGAGCAATGACGAAGTGATTAAGTATCTTGAAGGTAAAGATGTTAATTATGTATCTGATCGTTGCATTATGATGTTCGCCGAACCGGTTGGCTCATTTCACAAGGTTCACAGGTTCTTTTCTAAAATTACGGGGAATTACCCGAAATAATTATTACCAAATATACCTTGTAAATGACTAGGCCAACAGAACTAATTGTTCCTTGTATCTTCTGCAGAAGCGAAATCGCAGGAAAGTCATTTTACAAAACAGCAAATTTCAGCGCTATTTATAATATTGCCCCTATACTTGCAGGTCATTCGCTTATAATTCCCAATAAGCATTGTGAGTCATTATTCGAACTAACAGAGAAAGAACTGGGCGAAATGATGGTATTTGCGCGCAAAATCACTTCAGTATTAAAAACTTTTTTTGATTGTGACGGTTTCGACTGGACCATTCAGGATGGAGTTTCGGCAGGCCAAACTGTCCCACATCTGCATTTGCATATTGTTCCGCGAAAACCTCTTGATTTATCTGAAAGTAGCGAATGGTACCATAAAATTCAGCAGAGTGAAAACAGTTTCCCGGATAGTGAAAACCGTGCCCGGTTGAATGTTCAGGAATATAATGAAATTACCAGGAGGCTTTCAAAAGCTGCAGCAGAAATATTGAAACAGAACAAGGTGTAAACCCTGACTAATTATATCCGAAAAATATTTGATCGGTAAAACTGGCAGCAGATACGATTCAGTATGTAAAATAGTTTTAGGCAACTGATCACATAAAAAACAGCGCAACACCAGTCACTGCAATAGCGGCACCAACAATTTCGCGCACAGTAACTTTTTCTTTATTAATAAGTACAGCCGGAGGAATAATAAGCACAGGCACCAGCGACATTATGGTTTGAGCTATTCCGGCACTGGTATTCTGAACCGCTATCAATGAAAACGAAACACCCAGGAAGGGGCCGAATATTGAACCGACTACGAGCCATTTCATAGCTGTTTTATCGCGGAAGGAGGCAGGTAACTCTTTAAATTTCCCTAAAACAAAAAACAGAACTGCGAAGCCGATAAATCCGGCAATCACCCTGATTTGTGATGAAGAAAATGAATCATAATCCCTCATTCCATATTTGCTGAGCACCAGTCCAACTCCTTGTCCGGCAGCAGCAACAATACCCAACAATATTC
>CAZBZA010000014.1:0-24088 GCA_964495865.1 uncultured Lentimicrobiaceae bacterium | reverse complement strand
TGTATCTGTCTGAATAACTGTTGTTTGCATTTTGATTAGATGAAAGTGAATAGTGCTATGCTTAGCCACAAATCCAATTACGCATCATCTTTTCGCCTTCGGGAGTTAAAATAGATTCCGGGTGGAACTGTACTCCGTTGATATCCATTGTTTTATGCCTCAATGCCATGATTACACCTTTGTGATCTGTTGCCGTTATAAGTAGCTCCCGGGGAAAGTTAGTCGTATCTACAACCCAGGAATGATACCTTCCAACCAATACATTTTCAGGCACATTGCTGAATATCCCGTTTTGTTCCAGTATATGAAGAGGGGTTGCAGTACCATGAAAAATCTCATCAGCCTGTATAATCCTTCCTCCAAATACTTCTGCAATAGCCTGTTGGCCGAGACAAATTCCTAACATTTTTTTACGACCGGCATAATTCCGGATCGTTTCACTTGTCATACCGGCTTCATGCGGTAATCCGGGCCCGGGAGAGTATACAATAGCATCAGCAACAGTAATGTGCTCCGGCATAACTCTATCGTTTTTAACAACAACAATGCTTTTCGCACCAGCCTTCAATAAAAGCTGATGCAGGTTCCATGTAAAAGAATCGTAATTATCGATAAGCAGTATTCGCATTACGGAGGTTGAAAGCGCAAAAATAGCGAATACTGACAGTTTATTGGTAATTTTGTCGTCCGTTAACCTGATCCCCTTATGCTGCTTCCCGCCGAAAAAGTTTTTGACCTGATGAATGAGTATGGAGGCCAGCATAAACCGTTCCTTTTCGGGATTGATTTTGATGTGAAAAACGGATTCTTTTTTGAGCCTGAAAAAGCAAAAATCGCCGGTATTTTATTTAATATCAATGGTTCTGGAAATTGCGCGGAACCAGTAATATCCGGTAACCCGGTATCCCTCGTGAAAAAGCCTGTGGCAAAGCAAATTTATGAGCAGGCTTTCGGTATTGTGCATCAGAATCTACTGGCGGGAAACTCATACCTCACCAACCTTACATTTCCGACTCCTATTCAAATAAATGCCTCGCTTCCCGAAATATTTGCCCGAAGCAATGCCCGCTACCGCCTTTTGTTTGGTGATCAGTTTGTCGTTTTTTCACCCGAGATTTTCGTTCAGATTGCTGACGGGAAAATCCGGTCATTCCCTATGAAAGGTACAATTGACGCGTCAATTCCCGAAGCTGAAACTATCATTTTGAGCGATCCTAAAGAAACAGCAGAGCATAACACCATTGTCGATCTCATTCGTAACGATCTGAGTATGGTAGCTGCTGATGTGCAGGTTGACCGTTTTCGTTATATCGAGAAAATTGTAACCCACGAGAAAACATTGCTTCAGGTAAGCTCCCAAATTTCGGGAACTTTACCAGAGGGTTATCATGCTGAAGTAGGAACTATCTTTAAAAAACTCCTTCCGGCGGGTTCTGTTTCAGGAGCGCCTAAAAACAAAACATTACAGATTATCCATGAAGCTGAAAACTACCCACGTGGATTTTATACCGGTGTTTTTGGTTATTTTAATGGTTCAACTCTTGATTCGGGAGTTATGATCAGGTTTATTCAAAATGAAAACGGGAAACTGACTTTCTGCAGCGGCGGTGGTATAACGATTAACAGCAATCCTTTAGCTGAATACAACGAATTAATTGATAAGGTTTATGTCCCTTTTATTTGAAACTATAAGGCTGGAAAATGGTGTTTTTATGAACCTGGAATACCATAATTTCAGGCTCAATAAAAGCAGGGAATTTCATTTTGCAACAAAGGAGCAGCTACACCTCGAAAATCTGCTCGAAGTTCCTTTCAATTGTCGGACAGGTATGTTTAAATGCAAAGTATCCTACAGTTCATCCATCAATGAAATTGAAATTATTCCTTACCAGAAACGGAGTATCGGATCGCTCAGGCTTGTTAAAGATAACACTATTTCTTACGATTACAAATATTCGGATCGCTCACATTTGCTCAAACTGATGGCTAAGCGCGGCGATTGTGATGAAATTCTTATCGTGAAAAACGGATATATTACGGATACCAGCTTTTCGAATATCGTATTTTTTGATGGTGATAAATGGGTGACACCTGCACGTCCGTTACTTCGGGGCACAATGCGTGAATCGCTTTTAAATAATGATTTGATTGAAGAAGCGGATATTTTAGTTGATGACCTTAAAAAATATACAGTTGCACGATTAATAAATGCGATGCTTCCATTTCGAACGGCAACAGATATTCCGATGCAAAACATACGGTTATAACACGCACAACAAATCTGGTACAAAAAAAAATCCGCTTTACAAGAAAACGGATTTTAAATCTTGATTTACTATTATTAGCTCTATATGGCAGCAGCAATTTCTTCGGCCATTTGTTTCATTTCTTCTGCCGGGAAATTCATTTTCGGACGGCTGAAATTAATATCATCCATCGTATTTAAAGGTACCAGGTGGATATGCGCGTGAGGCACTTCGAGGCCAATTACAGCAACTCCTACTTTAATGCAGGGAACAACTTTTTTTATTGCTTTGGCCACTTTCATGCTGAAAAGCCAGAGGTCGCGGTACATTTCATCCTCAATATCGAAGATGTAATCAATTTCCTGTTTCGGTATAACCAGCACATGGCCTTTGGCCAGCGGATTGATATCGAGGAAAGCGAAAAACCGGTCGTTTTCAGCTACTTTATACGATGGAATTTCGCCGGAGGCTATACGTGCAAATATTCCTGCCATAACTCAATTATTTAACGGTTATTTCAATAATTTCGAATGTAATTGTGCCTGCCGGTATAGTTATTTCCACTTTGCTCCCTTTTTTCTTTCCAAGCAAACCTTTGGCAATAGGCGACGACACGGATATTTTTCCGGCTTTAAGATCAGCTTCATTTTCCGGAACAAGGGTGTAAGTCATTACGGCGTTATTCTTCAGGTTCATGATTTTAACGGTCGATAGGATCTGAACTTTCGAAGCATCCATTTTCGACTCATCAATAAGCCTGGCATTGCGCAGCATGTCCTGAAGCTTCGAAATACGCATTTCGAGCATTCCCTGCGCATTTTTAGCCGCATCGTATTCGGCATTTTCCGAAAGGTCACCTTTGTCGCGGGCATCAGCAATTTGTGATGAAATTGACGGACGTTCGATATTGATCAGATGTTCAAGTTCTGTCTTTAGTTTTTCGAATCCTTCTTTGGTATAATATGTTACCTGGGTCATAACGGTAGCAATTGGTTTTGGTTAATAATAAGAAGAAAAGACCCTTAATTAAAAGGGTCCTTTCAGGGTTAATGTTACTACGTGTGCAGATAGTATCTGCCGGATTTTTTTAGAAACTAAGCCTTACAGCCATAGTGTGGCTCCCTTTGAAAGGGTTTGTTGCGCGGTACGAATAGTCAACCGAGAATACCGATTTCTTTTCTTTATTGATCGGTACCTGTACAGAAACTCCGCCCGAAGGTCCGGTAAGCGCAGTGGTACGCTCATTGGTGGTAATACCGTCTTCGTATGTATATCCGCCACGGAGAATGAGGTAGTCTTTTAAACTGTATTCAGCACCAATAATATACTGGTCCTTGCTGAATGCATTGGATGTAAAAGCTGCGGCAAGGGTAAGGGTATGAATATCGCTGATTAAAAACGCATACGAACCACCAATGTTCAATAATGAAGGTAATTCGAATTCAGCTGAACGATGTTCAACAGTGAATTGACTTTCCTGACCGGGCAGAAAACTGCGGATCGAAAGTCCGTCCCCCGAAAATTTCATGGTTGGTCCAACGTTTTTAAGTGAAATTCCAAAGCGAATATTTTCGCGTTCGCCGGTAACATACTGAATACCTGCATCAACAGCTACACCTTGAGCACCAACGTCACTTATGGATTCGGAAATAATTTTAAAATTAAATCCCCCGTAAATGGAATTAGAGAATGCTTTAGCGTAAGCAATATTAATGTTAAGGTAGGATGGCGAAAATGTACCAATCCCACCCTCAGGTATTTCGGTTGTGGTTATAGGCAGGTCGCCGAAACTCATTGCCATAATCGAAACACCCAATACACTTGATTCGCCTATCTTTTGGGCAAACCCGAAATTGTTTATCGAAATTTCGGATCCTTTTAACCATTGTGTGTTGCTGAAGATAAGTTCAGTTTTGGGTGTAAATGCCAGTCCGGCTACATTGGTGTAAATACTTTCGAGACCGAAACTATTGGCAATATTTACTCCGCCCCAACCCGAACTGCGTGCCCAGGGATTAATGAGAAGTTCCGATGCTCCTGCCTGACCTGACCTGTCCTTATTACCGGCAATTGAAGCCAGAGGAAGTATCATTACTGCTGCCAGGAGGACTGCTGTTATCGACTTATAGATATTTTTCATGTGTTAAGTCAGTTTTTTTTAGAGGTTAATTTGCTGTTTTCTCCTGATTGATTAAAATGCGTTAAGGTCAACCGGACGCAGTGAACCAAACCATTTAATAATCTTCTCACCCTGATCACTCTTTACATGAATGATATAAACACCTCCGGCAATTGGAATACCAGCAAAGTTTTTGAGATCCCAGTCAATAAATGTATTGGTTTCATCCTTGTTATACTGTCGTATGATACTTCCGTTAGTTGAATAAATAGTTACCTCGCATCGCTGTGGCAGATTTACAATCTTAACCCGGTTATCAAGCTGATCGGTTTCATAATTCGCATAAGCGCGATACGGATTCGGAACAACATTGATAAGATCGAGATCAGTTGTAGCTTTGGTTACATCATTAAGGTTTGTTGCTACGCCTTTGGTCTCGAAGTTATACATAGGCCAGTAATTGTTCGTGTTTTGCTCACCATCTAAACGTGTAGCAAAATACCTGTTGTATGGTTTCGAAATACGGAGTTTTACTTTTGCTTCGTTATCGAGCCATGGTACCTCCTGGTTGTTGGTTGGGCCAAGCGGAACAGTAACCCACATACAATTTGAAAATTGTAATGCTTTCATGAAAGTCCTTTGGTTAGCCGTTGAGTATTTAGCACTCATTATCTTAACAAAGTGAGCGCCTCCATCGTAAGCCGGGTTGTCGTAAACATCGGTAGGGAATACAGGAGTCCCAAGGTCAGCATATTCTTTTTTGTTAGCAGTATGAGCCATTACATATATATAATGCCTGCCACCCATAATTGATTTTCCTGCGTTGGTCACTATCCTTGGTGAAGGATTAAACTGCATGTCGCGGCCATTATCTTCAATCAACCTGGAGTCTTCGCCAAACATGATGTTAAGGCGTTCGCCGGTTTCAATATTGATTGCATATCCCGGGAACCATCCCATTCCGTAAGGAGCTATAAAGTCGGAATTCAAAGCAGGGTCGCTGCTTACTACTGCTGTGTCTCCATCCTGGTTCACTGAGCGACCTTTCCTGATTTCATGCCTTTTAACTTTTCCTTCTGAATCATTTGTGGATGATGACTCTTCGATTACAACACTCCGGGTCCATTTCGACCGGTCCGATGTAAATACGATATCAACACTGGAAATGTCGTAGAAAAAGTTTTTGGATTTCGACAAATCATTGGCCGGAGCTTCACGATGTGCTATACCAAAAATTGAATCGTTCGACTGTGCGAAGATATATGGAGTCCAGGTACCGTCCAGTATTTTTTCATAGTTTGCATCAGGGTCGAAATTCCTTACCGGGTTCTGCCAGTCGGTAGTTGCTACCCCTGACTTTATCCAGTCAAATTGTGGAATTCCATCAATATCCGGCACAAAGTTCAGCCATTGGCGGCTTGAATCCTGGTAAACAATTTCTGCACCCAGCACCCCGTTATTTTCAAGCATGATTGCATATTCCGGTGTACCTTCATTATTCCGCGAAACAATATATGGTCCCGGATACAGAGGTTGCTCCAAGGTAACCGAAAGTCCCAGATCGAGGAATAATTGTTCGTTTTTAACATTTGTTGAAGTATCCGACACATAAACTTTACCTGTTGAATTATCAACCAGTGTCCAGTTGTTAACCAAAAGGGTTGTGTCCAGTTCGCCAACTTTTACACGAATATTATACATCGAATCGAATTTAACTGAATAACTGGCATCTTTTACATTCAAAGGATCAATAACTTTTACATCAATCGGGCCCTGGCCAGTTTTGTATGTAAGGTTATAAGCGATAGGATAGTTAGGGCTTCCAGGAACATTTGTCAATGTATCTGCCATAGGTTTCGATAGTATTTCGGCTATTGATTCATCGGACAATTCGATAAATCTGCCTCCATTACCTTGTCCTGCAACACGGGTAACGATGAGTCCGTCATTGTAAGTACTCGTAGCTGAAACCAGTCCTACCGGGATATGCGGAATACCTGTGTAACTCTTGATATTCTTACGACCTGCAAGGTATGGGAGTTTCTGGCCATCGAGACCTGTTGGCTCTGTCTGCACATAATCTTTATAATTATTGTGGGCATAAGCAATTGCGAGGTAATAATACTGCTTGTGGTTAACAAGGTCTTCACCGGTAAATGCATCTTTCGACATTTTTACTGAGTGCGAAATTCCTTTGTTTGCACCAACAACTTCTTCAACAGGAACACTTCCTCCCAGGTTTTGATCGTAGTAGAAGTTAACCAGTCGGGTTACGTTATTCTTAACATCAGTCTGGAATACGAGCCTTGCTACTTCAGTATTACTTAAATCGGCTACCGAAACAGTTGAAGTCTTAAGCTGATAAATCTGGTATCCTTCGAAACGGTACAATGAATCCCAGCTTTGGTTTTCTGCGCCCTGGATACGTGGATCGTATTCAGTATAGCGCTCCTGGTAATTGTTACCGGCGTCATTAGTTTTGCGGTTCGAAATATAAAGAATGAGTTCCTGGTCGAGTTCGCGGATCGTAAGATCAGGAGCATTTGGACCTGTAATTACTTTAAAACAGTTATCGAATAACTGCTGACATTTATCATCCACTTGTTTCAGAAGTGTAACTGATGCTTCGGGGCCGCCGGATAAAGCACGTGCCCATGGAATACCTACAGTTATATAATTAACAGCGCCTGGTTCGAGAATAAATGGTCCTGCCGACTGCATAAAACGACGGTCATCAGGAGGGTTTCCGGCAGTAACTTCAGTCCATTTTTTAGGTCCGTTAGGCAGAGCGCCTTTGGTTCCCCAATCATAAGTATCAGTTTCGCCCGGGAACATAAAGTCACATTCAGGACCGTAACCTCCGGCTGTAATGTGTCCATTACCACCATAGAGCATCTTGGTTCCGTCTTTCCATATTCCGCGTAAAAAGTTATAGTATTCAATGGCGGTATTGGGATCCTGCATGTAGAATGGGCCTCCGTTATTATGATATACAAACCTGCGCATACCAAAACGTTCGTCATCTTCAATGCCGTTTCCGAAATTTATACCATTGAGAGCGGCTGAGTTAACCACTGAATAAATAGTATCACCGGGGGTAACTGCTTTTGCAATTGTATCACCATCCCATTGAACGAGTTGCGCACCTCCTGTATATACCTGATTGGGCGAACCTTTCAGGAACCAAGTTCCATCAGTTTTTAACCCGGGGTTGTCGCCATATAGTACATTCGATTTATCAGCATCAATATAAGGTCCCTGGAAAAAGTCAACGCCAATTGCCGGAGGCTGATTCCCATATGCATAAGCCTGACCACTTCCGTCAACAGCTGTTCCGTTGTAACAATATCCTAATCCGCGCATTACATCGCAACCAACATAATCGTCGCCTGCAAATCCGAGGTCGGTATCAACCCATTGACTGAAATAAGTTTGTGTGAGTCTGTATGTGGAACGGTTTATAATTTCATAACTATAAAAAGTCATGTTATTAATTTCATCGTTGGTTGAGAATCCAAAAGCCTGAGCCCTGATTTCCAAACCGATAGGCTCACCTTTTGTTTCGCTGTGTATATTTCCTTTATCGTTGAATACCCACCATAAAGTAGCATCCCCTTTCAGCACCTGGTCAACCAGGTTTCCTGTTTTTTCTTTGTTATAATAGATGTCTTCAGCTGTAGGTGATTTAGTTCCGCATAATTCATTACTCAGGTCATAATACGGGTAGTCACCATCGGTTAAAGGATCATAATCGCCATTCGGGTCAGCTTTAGCATCGCTATCATAAAAAGGAGCCAGGTAATAACTTTGTCCTTTTGCTATTTCACCATGAGCCGGATAATCAGTTATGGATGCAGGTGGAAGATAATCTGGATAAGCCGCTTTATCGTCGAACCAGGCAAGGAAATCATCTACTTCGGCACGGGTAACATAATGTATTTTATCATATTTGGCGCATACATCAGTAGATACAGATGCTGTTCCGTCGATGGTAAGAGGCCCGGTTGTGAAGTCATATCCCACCTGGCGAAAGCGCTGAGCTGCCAGTTTTAATTGTCCGTTTGCATCAAGACCGCCAATCCAGAGCGCGGCAGCGAACATCGACATCTTTTTCGAACCTTTAGGTATCTCGTACTGGGCAACTTCAAAATCCCACCACATATCGCCACCTGTGTTTATACGGGTACGTACGTTGTTTATCTCGAGCCATTTAAAGTTAGCACCGGCTGCACATCCGGCAGCTGTTTGCTTAACTGCGGGTGTTCCCGATTTATAATGAACCTGCTCCGCCCTGGTTGTATTAACCGATAGCAGAAAGCCCAGTATAATCGCCGGTATAATAAGGAGTATATTTTTCATAGTACTTGTTTGTTTTTCGTTTCTATACTGCATTGAATATCGATTAGAAGTTTAACCCTATACCAACACGGATCATACGGGGTGAGCTGTAGTTGTATGGGGAATTAACCCTGATGCTGTACATATCAATATATGCCTGCGGATCAAGTTGCGAATTGATCTGCGACTGGTACTCAGCGGCTGCAAGGTATCCGTCGTCGTCAGGATTTCCGGTTGCGGCATACACACTCATAATATTCTGCGAATTAAGAATATTCAATACCTGAAGGTAAACATTGAGATAATAGTTCTTTTTGTTCCCCTCGGAATCTTTTCCTGTCGATAGGGTGATATCGCGGTCCAGACGTCCATCCATTCTGAATGACCATGGCAACCTTGATCCGTTGATTGATCCCTGGATGATAGTTACCGGGTTAACAAGGCTCGAAATTTTACTCGAACGGGTATAAGGTGTTCCCGATCCGCCGTTCATAGTAATGTTAAATCCTGTGTTTTTCAATACCTGGTAAGCTCCGATTGTTGGTCCGTTATAATCAGTACCTTCTGCGTAACGGAAGTCAATATTCATCTGAATAGCATGACGTTGGTCAGCATCGAGAGGTATCAGGTTACGAAGGTTAGGTTGGCCTGAACGGATAAGACCTGCCGAAGTTTCGGGGTTCGATCCTGTTCCGTTGGCGAACTGCAGTGTATAGTTAGCCCTGATACGTACATTACCTGTACGGCGAAGGTCATAAGCTACGGTAAACCCTTTTACTGTACCAAAGTCGATATTATTGTATGAATAATATGTTTTAGGATAAGCGCCGGTGTAGCGGAATGACTGAATCTGATCGCGCGACTCGATATAGAAAGCTGAAATATTGATTGACGATGAATTCGACAGTTTCTGTTGGAAACCTAATTCATAGTTAACGTTTTTCTCAGGTTTCAGGTCAGGATTGGAGATAGTTGGATTGCCTTCAACTTCCCAGAAAAGATAGTTGGTAGGATTGAATACCGCGTTCTGTTTAGGCCTTTGCGTAATTACATCGTAATGGGCATAGAATAAAGCTTCGTCCGAAATAGGGAATGAGAACGAAATACGGGGCATTACTGATATTTGTGGCACATAATCAGCAAATGATTGGTTCGAAATCACTTTATCACCCGAAAGGTAAGGGATTACACCATTTCCGGCATCAAGCCTTAGCGAAGGATCCTGTAAAACAGTACCTTCAGCATCGTACCATTTGTTTCCGTCGCGGTAACCCATAATACGTGAGGGTTCAGAAGCATTATCAACATATACGTTAAAATCTTCGCCCATACTTGTAGGATGCTCGCCAAGGTTATCAACTTCTGCAACTGTTTTAACAGGATATAGCGAATATGGATCAGCAAGTACACTCTGGTTGGCATCAAAACGGTCAACACGGAGTCCGACATTGAAAACCAGGTCGTCGAACGAAAACTTATCGGAAATATATCCTGCCATATAAATTGGCTCGAAAGGAGCAATAAAACGGGTATATTCACCATTGGCATCTTTTTCGTTAAAGAAATCCATGGTGCTCGGATTCGACGAAAGTTTGTTTCCGTAGTAATCGTATCCCCTGGCAGCTGCAAACTGGCTGTCGTAGCCGTTGACAAGGAATTCGTCGGCACTGAAAAGGTTGACCGATAACGGACTGCTCAGAGTAACGGTTTGTCTTTCGTTGTTGGCATTAAAGTATGAAATGGTGTTGGAATTGAGATCATAAGAGTTGATATCAATCCAATCGGTTCCATTGGCAGGAAGGCCCATGGCTGTACGCAGGTTTTTATCGAAAGTACGCTGTGATGCGCCGTCGTAAAGCCTGAGGTAATCATTTTGTACATAATCAACTGTATCACCTCCCTGGGTATAAAATTCGCCAGTAGTAACAATCGGATTTGCCAGGTCAAGCTGAATAATGTGTGAATTGGTCAGCTGTGTCATCTGTGTCCAGAAATTGATTGGAGCATAAGAGTAGCTGCTTTGGCTGTAGCGTTCAAAAGTGAAACCGAGTTTTATTTCATGATTTCCGATATCGGCTGAAAAATTCATATTAGCAGTAACCTGCTGAGTGAAGTTTTTACCATAACCAGTCTGCTGGTTTCCGGGTGCCGAGTACAAACTGTAAACCCCTCCGAATACACCATTGGGCGTATTTCCGTTTAGCATACCACCGCCTTGATAAATTTGGTTGGTACTACTTGGGTTTTCGTAAAGATCATAAAAGTTAGAAGTATAATTGGCCAGTACCGGGTTAAACTCTGCCCTTTGGTAGGTAACAAGAGTGTCGGCAAAACCGTTCATATTCAATCGTAAAGTGAGATCACCGCCTGTTGTATCAAAGGTTGCATCATATCCTTTTGCTTTGTAAGTATCAAATTTACCTACATAACCATAGGCAAAAAGGTTGTCTTTCAGTTCAGGATCCTCGGTTTTATTTTGAATGCTTGTATAGTCAGCCTGAATAGAGTAGTAAATGTTTTTTATCAGGCTATTGCCTTCTTTGGATGCCGGGAAACGCTGTGTGAACCTACCGAATACACGCCAGGTATTACCCTGTGAGTATGAGTTACGGTTATAATTGAACACAGAGTGATAAAGGCTGTAGTTATTTCCTGAATACATATTATAGGAACCACCGAAAGTAAGGTTGGTATTCTTGCCGGTTTTAACATCTAATTTTCCGGAAGCATTAACATCGTATCCAGTGGTGTTGAGCGTATATTTTAATGATTCAAGATCACTCATATGCACAAATTCAGCATTCTGGAAAGTTCCGAACCCTGTCCCTGAAGGACGAAGCGGATTTTTTTCAAGTTCTGCTAATTTTGCATCGTTAACCTTGTACATTCCAAGTGGCAGGGTTGCACCATCTTTGTGATAGTTGAAGTCGGCGGCTACAAAGTATCCGAGCAGAGCTTCTGTTTTTTCTTTATTCATAAACAGCGGGCCTGTCATATTTAAACCAACACGCTGGCTTCCGAATGCATCGAGGAATTGGGAGGTCTGGAGCTCAAGTCCGCCGCCAAACTGCCGCGAAGGGCCTTTGGTGGTGATATTGATAATACCTCCTGTAGCATCGCCATACTGAGCAGGCACACCGCCGAGGATAACTGATACCTGTTCGATAGCAGATTCAGGAAGACCTCCCGAACCACGAACCCTGATACCGTCGATATAAGTAACGTTTCCATCAGTACGCTGACCACGAACGTTACCAACTTCACCGTCGCGGGAGAATACTCCACCGACACTGGTTGCAACTGACGCAGCACTTCGGTTTGGCATCTTCGAAATTTCTTCGGATGTTACAGTGGCACCTGATACTGTTTTATCTTTATCAATAAGAGGAACCCTGTATTTGGTAATGGTTACACCTTCAACCTGAACAGCTGTTGATTCCAGCTCAATATTCAGGTATTCGATCGTACCGGAACGGACGGGGATTCCCGTAATCTGAACCGGTTTGTATCCCAGGAACGATGCTTTTACATCATAGGTACCAGGAGTAATCGGTTTGATTGTGTACTTGCCATCGATGTCAGAAGCTGTACCGCCGGACTGTGTCCCTTTACTTTCAATAATGATGTTAGTGAAAGGGATCGGCTCCTTGGTTGCCTTGTCGATAACTTTGCCCTGCAGCGCTCCCGATTGGGCAAGTAATGCTGCGTTTGCTGCCAGAAGCAAAACGAGGAGAAAGAGTAATTTTCTTACCATAAAGATTTGTTATTATGTTGCTGTAAATAGTGATATCCTACCTTCTAAAAAGCGTGTAAAGGTAAAAAGATTTTTAACTTCTGTTAACAAATCGTACCCCAAAGGAAAAATTTCCCGTTTAGAAGTATTTTCTGTTCAGTAATTCACTGAAAATGACGGCTTCGCGTAAGTTAAATTTTCTTGCAAGGCTTTCATTTTTTGTTACTTGCTTATTAATGGAATGTGTTTTGACGGGTGTTACGGGCTCTTTTCTGGTATAATCCGTAAATGATTCCCTTATGATCGGCTGAACTGATGAACTTTTGTACGTATCATTTGTTTGTTGAAATTCCTCGTAAGGAGGATATTTGGCAGGATTGGCTGGCTGGGTTACAGGTGGAGCGGGAGCAATTTCTCCGGTTAATTCGCGGAAAATGTCTTCAAACAATGTTTTTCCTCCACCCCCGGGTAATGGGGTAGATTGCGATGGCTCACCGCCAGGTCTTCTCTGCGCCTGTTTCTTCAAGGCTTTCTGCCGGCTGTTGTAAATAGAGTATGCCACCCAGGCTATACCTATAATTATATATAGATAGTCTTCCATTGCTGATTAGTTGTAATTTGTTTGTGTAAAAGTACAAATAATATTAACTGGAACTAATTTGAAAATACAACGAAAATACAACTCAGCTTGAAAGTTTTTTCTTTAGTAATCTGGTTCCTGTTTTTTAGTTTGAAAAGTGAGAGAGTATAAAATGTAAAATATTCAATATTAATGAAATGCTAAAGTTTTTAATCGCATTTTGCTTTAAAAAGTCCTTTGCGTTTCATTGGTTTATTATATTGGGCAGCCTTTTTGCGGGTGTTCTTCATCATTTTTTTAGTTTCTTTATTTTGCCTCTTATAATATTGAACCCTTGCTTTCTCATATTCTGCGCTTGCTTTTTTATCAGCCTGCGCCTGTTTTTTGTCTGCCGCTGCTTGCTTGTCTTTTCTTAAAATACTACATCCCGAACCTGCAATCAGTGTAATAGTTAAAAAAAGAAGAATTGAAAGGTATATCGTCAGACTTCTGTTTGAGTGTTTGAACATTATTAGGTTTTGATATTATTATGTGTAACGGAAATGATTGCTTTTTAATCAGATTTAAAAACTATTAAAACAATTTTAGTTAAAGTTAATCGTTTCTGAAAATGTTAAGTGGTACTTTTACAACGAAAAATTCATGTCTTAATTGTTGATATGCGAATCCTTGCTCTAATAATTCTTCTTTTACTAGTGGCTCCGGGATGCGACAAGGACAAGCAGCCCTTGATTCCCTATGTTTATGTTAGCCTGCAACTTTACCCTGATTCAATGGATTTGATTCCTATTGGAGGGTACAGATATGTGGATGGGGGATACAGGGGAATTGTTATTTACCGCATACTCCGTGAGCAGTTTGCCGTTTACGAACGTTGCTGCCCTTATGATCCGGAGAAACCAGGTGCGCGGGTTACAGTTGACCCATCCGGAAACACATGCGTTGATTCGGTTTGTATGTCGAAATTTATACTTTACGACGGAACGCCTTATGGAGATGGACCATCACCTTATTCGCTTATGCAGTACCGCTGGACTTATGACGGGGATGTATTGTATGTTTATAATTAATAAGGTGTTCTTTTAGTTCAGCAAAGAGCATCAGGATTTTGGAAGCGGAGTGCTTTCACCTGGCAGACAAATTCCAATAATCTAATCCGGACTCCGAAGAAACTGACTTTAAAAAAAAAGGCTGTCAAATATTTTTTTGACAGCCTTTTTACTTTTTTTTGGATAATTTTAATACCTGTAATGGTCAGGTTTATATGGGCCATCAGTCGGTACCGAAATATAAGCAGCTTGCTCGGGAGTAAGCTTTGTAAGTTTAACACCAAGTTGTTCGAGGTGGAGGCGGGCAACTTCTTCGTCGAGGTATTTCGGTAGACGGTAAACACCAACCTCATAGTTATTTTTCCACAAATCAAGTTGGGCCAATGTCTGGTTTGAGAATGAATTGCTCATTACGAATGATGGATGTCCTGTTGCACATCCAAGGTTTACCAAACGGCCTTCGGCAAGCATAAAAATTGAATGTCCGTCGGGGAATACATATTTATCAACCTGTGGTTTGATTTCGATTTTCTGCACCTCCGAAATAGTGTTCAGTTTATCAACCTGAATTTCATTGTCGAAATGGCCGATATTACAAACGATAGCCTGATCCTTCATTTTCATCATATGCTCCACGGTAATCACATCCTTGTTGCCGGTAGTGGTAACATAGATATTCCCTTCGGGTAATGCGTCTTCGATGGTTGTGATTTCGAAACCTTCCATGGCTGCCTGTAATGCACAGATAGGATCAATTTCGGTAACAATAACTCTGGCTCCGTAGGCACGCATTGATTTAGCACTTCCTTTGCCAACGTCGCCGTAACCGCAAACAACCACAACTTTACCGGCAAGCATTACATCGGTTGCGCGTTTTATACCATCAGCAAGTGATTCGCGACATCCGTAAAGATTATCGAATTTCGATTTGGTAACGGAATCGTTTACATTGATAGCAGGAATCAGGAGTTCTCCTTTTTCCATCATCTGGTACAAACGGTGAACACCGGTGGTGGTTTCTTCCGAAACGCCTTTCCAGTCAGCAACTACACCATGCCATTTTACAGGATTTTCAACGTAAGTATCACGGAGAAGGTTCATAATTACCTGCTCTTCGGCGTTAGCACCTGATGCTTCGAGTAATGCAGGGTTTTTCTCGGCGGCAAATCCTTTGTGAATAAGCAATGTAGCGTCGCCACCATCATCAACAATTAAATGTGGGCCTTTGCCACCTTCGAAAGTGAGTGCCTGATTGGTACACCACCAGTATTCGTCGAGGGTTTCGCCTTTCCATGCAAAAACAGGGATTCCGGCAGCAGCAATTGCAGCTGCAGCATGATCCTGTGTCGAAAATATATTACAACTTGCCCAGCGCACTTCTGCACCAAGATCAACCAATGTTTCAATAAGCACAGCTGTTTGAATGGTCATATGGAGCGAACCTGTAATGCGGGCGCCTTTGAGCGGTTTCTCAGCAGTATGTTTACGGCGGATACTCATCAGGCCGGGCATTTCTTTTTCGGCTATTTCTATTTCTTTGCGACCCCATTCGGCCAGAGCAATGTCACGTACTTTATATTTCATATTGTTTTCAACGGTAAGATTTTCCATTTTTATTCCTGATTTTTAGGGGTGCAAAGGTATGACTTTTTTAAATCTGAGCCTATATAACTGGAAATGTATTATTTTGTTCGCAGTCCTTTGACGCGGCTGTTTTTTTTAATGATTGTTAACGTTTGGTTGTTAGTTTGGGCCAGATCGGGGATTATTTGTCTGTGTCACTTTTATTAATATTTAACATCATAGTTCGGATTAATTTGTTTAATTTTATAGAATAAAACTATCAGTGTATGAAATTTCGTTTACTCTTTATCTGGGCAGTCTTGTTATTGATTTTCAGTCAGGCAGTTGAGGCGCAGAAGGTTTTATTGCTTCAGAAACCGGGCAAAACCAAACGCTTTTTATATGAAAAGGGCGATAAGATTGCTATCCGTATTGGCGATCCCGAATTTAGGGTAGCCGGGGAAATTACCTATATTGATGATTCGCTCTGCACTATTAATAAGGACTATACTTTTCAGATTGCAAAAGTACATGAAGTAACCCGGCCTCGCACCTGGTTTTTGTATAGCTGGAAAAAACTTTACCTCGCCTCGGCCTTATATGCCGGCGGAAGCATGATAAATCATGGTATTAATGATGAGAAACCGGTTTTTGATAATACAATTTACTGGGTCAGTGGTTCGTTTATTGTACTGGGAACTTCGGCTTACCTTTTGCGATACCGGCATTTTAAGATGGAAAATCAATGGCGGTTGAAGGTGCTTGATTTCGATATTTATAATGATTAAAACAGATTTCAACGAATAGTTTATTCGTTTACTTTTGCACCAATTACACATTATGGCGCATCTCCACTTACTCCAAAAGGCAATAAAAGGCTCACATCTAACTCTTGATGAAGGTCTTACATTATATTTAAATGCTTCTACTGCCGAACTTATGTTCGCTGCCAATGAGGTGCGTATGCGGCTTCATCCGGATAAAAAGGTTACATGGCTCATTGATCGGAATGTAAATTACACTAATGTTTGTGTTTCGGGATGCCAGTTCTGCAACTTTTATCGTGGCGTAAATCACAAGGAAGCATACATCACAACTATAGAACAGTACAAAGAGAAGATTGACGAACTTTTTGCACGTGGCGGCGAGCAATTGCTCTTTCAGGGGGGGATGCATCCTAAACTGGGACTCGATTTTTACACAGGCCTTTTTCGTCAGTTAAAGGAGTTGTATCCCCGGCTTAAACTTCATGCTCTTGGCCCTCCCGAAATTGTGCATATATCGCAACTCGAAAGTATTACATACCGCGAAACCCTGAAACAACTTATTGCCGCCGGTCTCGACAGCCTGCCCGGTGCCGGGGCCGAAATACTTTCCGCCCGCGTTCGCGCCAGCATTTCGAAAAATAAATGTACAGTCTGGCAATGGCTCGATGTAATGCGCGATGCACATAAACTTGGACTTACTACCTCAGCTACCATGATGTTCGGTCATATAGAGACCATAGAGGAGCGCATTCAGCATATGATATATATTCGTGAAGTACAGGACGAAAAACCGGAAGGTGCAACCGGATTTATTTCGTTTATTCCCTGGCCTTTCCAGGATGAAGGTACTTCGTTGAAAAAGATTTACGGTATTACCAACTCGGTTACCTCCGAAGAATATGTGCGTACCATTGCCATGAGCCGGCTTATGTTGCCAAATGTGCCAAATATTCAGGCATCCTGGTTAACGGTCGGAAAAGATACAGCTCAGCTATGCCTTCATGCCGGGGCCAATGATTTCGGATCTATTATGATTGAAGAAAACGTGGTAAGTGTTGCCGGTGCAAATTACAAATTTGATGAAGAAGGCATTCAGCATGCAATTAAAGAAGCCGGATTTGAACCGCAACTGCGCAATCAGCAGTTCGAACCTTTGTTATATCCCTGAGCTGATTAACTCATTAACCCGTTGCAGAATGATTCCGGTTGCCCCTTTGTTGCTGCTGACATAATTTTTGCTCACCAACGAAGCCACCGTAAGTTTTTCTTTTTCCGACAGCAGCGATTCTGCAATAGAAAGTAATTCTTCAGGTTTGTTTATTTCGAATGCGCCTTTTAATTCGATAAGGTCTTTAGCTTCTTTAAATTTATGATAATTCGGTCCGAAAAATACCGGCAATCCGAATGCGGCAGCTTCCAGTATATTATGAATGCCGACACCAAATCCACCTCCAATGTAAGCCATTGATCCATATTGGTATAGCTGCGAAAGCTGACCAATAGTATCAATAATCAGTATTTCCGCTTTTTTTACATCCTCCGTATTTGTTTTTGAAAAGAGCACTGCTTTTTTACCTGCTTTTTGCATAATCGAATCAAGATGTTCAGGTTTGATTTCGTGGGGCGCAATAATAAAACGAAGGTTATGTGTATTGTTTTTTATAAGGTTAAAGATCAGTTCTTCATCAGCTGGCCATATGCTGCCAGCGATAAAAACGGAGTGTCCGGAAGCAAAAGCCTCAGCTATTTCAACCGGCTGAGGATTTGCGGCTATTGATGCAACACGGTCGAAGCGGGTATCGCCGCATACTTCCATATTTTCTATACCAATAAACTGTAGAAGTTCTTTTGAATCTTCATTCTGAACAAAAATCTTTGTAAATCCCTTGAGTATTTTTCGTGGCCATTCGGCATATCCTTTAAAGAAATGCTGATCCGGACGAAACACTGCCGAGACCAGGATTAAAGGTATTTTTTTCAACTGCAGATAACTCAGGAAATTGAACCAGAACTCGTATTTAACATAAAAAACGATATCCGGTTTAACGATATCCACAAACCTGCGGGCATTCGATTGTGTGTCGAGAGGCAGGTAAAGAATAAGATCAGCACCAGAATACGCTTTCCTTACTTCATAACCTGAAGGACTATAAAAAGTAATCAGGATCAGGTATCCGGGATATTGTTGTTTGAAAGCTTCAATAATAGGCCGGCCTTGTTCAAATTCACCCAGCGAAGCGCAATGAAACCAGGCCAGTTTCCTTGAAGGGTCATTGTATTTTTGTGCGCGAAACGTATTTTCAAGAATTGCCCAGTAGTTCTTACGGCCTTTAATCCACAAAGCTGCTTTAGGATTAAATACCGAAGCAATCCGGATCAAAAGACCGTAGCACAATATCAGGAATGTATAAATTTGCTGCATGGCTCAGGTGTCAGGATCTTCTTTTAATAGTAATAGAACTTTTCGCGTGTCTTTTTATAAAAAGGAAGATACCAGCCAATTTTAATGCTGCTCATCACATCGAAGCGTTTTTCATCCGGACGTTTCATGTCATTGAAATAATACGAACGCCGGGATAATGTATAAGCCTCGGTGAATTCAAGCCCGGCAAAAAAGTTTATTTTACGGGTATTCCCCAGATGCTGGAAACCAATAAATTGCGATATGGCCGGACCGCTGCATAAGTGATCGTATCCTTTTAAATAATCGCCTTTTAGCGCAGGCACTGAGTTGGTTGGGACTTCAATACGTATTTTATGTTGTAACATGCCTCCGCCAAACTGAACCAATATTCCTGAGTTTGGATTCGGCCAACCAATCGGGAACAGTTTTCCTGCTTTCGCCCAAATAGAAAATCCTCTTTGAAGTAGCATCACATTGGCGAAAACGCCTCCTTCGTCAATGATAAAACCATCGGAGGTTGCTATTCCTGACAGTATGCTGGTCGGGTCCTTAATGCCATCGCGGAATATGAAGTTTGCTTCAAACGAGGCACTCCATCCGTTCGCCCCTTTAAACATATAGCCGGCGCCAATCTGATGTGAAAAACCGAACCTGTCGGCCATATCGCCACCAGGCATACTAAAAGCATAAGTGGGGTAAAGCATACTCACCCGAATAGCTGAATCTTTTACATTAACCTGCGACCGGCTTAAAAAAGGCGTCAGAAAAAGAGTAAAAAAAATGATGAACGAAATCCCTGGTCTTTTCATGTTACGCTTTAAAATATGCCTGCAAAGATACAAATCGAACGGAGCTAACGGCTGCTGGCGTGCATATTTCTGCTTTTTTAGAATTCTTAAGCTTTTTTAGGAATTTTAAATGGATTCAAACTTAGTTTACACGCCTACATTAGATATATTTGCACCCGTAAATTTCTAATTTATTTTTTCAGATTATGCGAAAAATTTCAATGGTTGACCTCAAGGCTCAGTATGAGAAAATTAAGCCTGAGATCGACAATGCTATCAGTGAAGTGATTAATTCCACTTCTTTTATTAACGGGCCAGCTGTTAAAGAATTTCAAACAGCTCTCGAAAAATACCTTGGTGTTAAACATGTGATTCCGTGTGCCAATGGAACCGATGCCCTTCAGATTTCGATGATGGCATTGGGTTTAAAGCCTGGTGATGAGGTGATTGCCCCTGATTTTACATTTATAGCCACTGCCGAAGTAATCGCTATACTGGGACTGGTTCCTGTGTTGGTTGATGTTGATCCCGAAACTTTCAATATCAGTCCCGAAGCAATTTCAAAAGCAATTACCCCACGCACAAAAGCCATTGTTCCGGTTCATCTTTTCGGCCAGACTGCTGATATGGATGCCATCATGCAGATAGCAAAAGAGCACAATCTTTATGTTATTGAAGATGCCTGCCAGTCGATAGGCTCTGACTATTGCAATGAGTCCGGTGATTGGAAAAAATCAGGAACCATTGGTCATATAGGCTGTACATCTTTTTTTCCATCAAAAAACCTGGGTTGTTATGGCGATGGTGGCGCTATTTTTACCAACGATGATGCTCTTGCCGTTAAACTCCGTTCAATCGTAAACCATGGAATGACTGTAAGGTATTATCACGACGATATCGGTGTTAACAGCCGTTTGGATAGTCTGCAGGCCGCGGTTCTCAAAGTTAAACTTCAGTATCTTGACGAATATGCTCAGGCACGTCAAAAAGTTGCGGATGCTTACGATAAAGCATTTGGCAACAGGTCAGAGCTTAAAACGCCGGTTCGTTTTCAGCAATCTACGCATGTATTTCATCAATACACTTTGCAGGTTCAGGGAATTGATCGCGGCAAACTGCAGGAATTTCTGGCCGCGAAAGATATTCCGGCAATGATTTATTACCCGGTTCCAATTCATTTGCAGAAAGCTTATCTTGATCCGCGTTATAAACAAGGCGATTTCCCGGTTACAGAAAAATTAAGTAAAACTGTAATTTCGTTACCGATGCATACCGAAATGGATGAAGAGCAATTAAGTTTTATTACTTCATCGGTACTCGAATTTTTAGGTCAAAAAGAAAATTAATTAAATAACACGGGAAATTATTTTGGCTTTGATGCCAGTGATTGCCGGTATAAAACTAATATATGGTTGACAAAGGATATTTTGCGCATGCTTCTGCTATAATCGATGAAGGATGCAATATTGGTAACGGAACACGTATCTGGCATTTTTCGCACATTATGCCCGGATGTATTATCGGCGAAGGCTGTAATATTGGTCAGAATGTAGTGGTTTCGCCCGATGTAGTGCTCGGTAAAAATGTGAAAATTCAGAATAATGTATCGATTTACACCGGTGTGGTTTGTGAAGATGATGTTTTTCTGGGTCCTTCGATGGTTTTCACTAACGTTATAAATCCCCGCAGTGCAGTAAACCGCAAAAATGAATATGCACGTACTTTCGTACGTAAAGGAGCAACAATAGGGGCAAATGCTACTATTGTCTGTGGTATCGAAATCGGCGAGTTTTCATTTATCGGGGCTGGTGCCGTTGTAACCAAAAACGTTTCGGCTTATGCGCTGGTGGTTGGAAATCCCGCCCGTCAAACCGGCTGGATGAGCGAGTATGGACATAAACTGAAATTTGATCAGGAAGGCATTGCCGTTTGCCCGGAGAGTAAAGTTACCTATCATCTCAGAAATGGATTGGTAAGCAAGGGGGAATAATTTTCCGTAATGTTTTTCGTTTTTTAATTGTAGCGACTTGCCTTACAGCAGAAGTCGGGATTCAGCTACTTTCAAATTGTATTTCTATCTACATCTAAAAGTTTTATTCCTGTTATATTTGCTTGTTGCTAAACACAGGAATCATTTTTTTACACCCGCTTGTTTTGTTTTGAGTGAATCAGATGTTAATAATGGTTACGAAGACTAACAAATCGGATTTAGCAGATTGGTAAAACTGTGAGGTTAAAACTTTGTTATTAAATAGTTTAATGAATTTAATACTAATGAATTTATGAAAAAAATAGTAGTTACCGGCGGAACGGGTTTTATAGGTTCGCATACGGTTGTCGAGCTTCAGCAGAATGGTTACCAGGTAGTTATCGTTGATAATCTCTCAAATTCAACCATTGAGGTACTTGATAATATTGCAGCAATTACCGGGATAAAACCTGATTTTCACCAGTTCGACCTTGCTGATCAGGCACTTACAGCTGATTTTTTTAATACGAATTCTGATATTGATGGGATAATTCATTTCGCGGCGTATAAAGCGGTAGGCGAATCAATGGCCAAACCGCTTGATTATTATCGTAATAACCTGCAATCGCTTATCAATTTGCTCGAAGGAATGAAAACTCATTCAATTAAAAATATTGTATTCTCGTCATCCTGCACCGTTTATGGTCAGCCCGATGAGTTGCCTGTAACCGAAAAGGCACCTCTCAAAACGGCCTGGTCAGCATATGGAAATACAAAGCAGATGTGCGAGGATATTCTTCGATTCACTGCTGCAGCTCATGGATTGCACACCATTGCTTTGCGATATTTCAATCCGATCGGAGCTCATCATACTTCATTAATCGGCGAATTGCCCCTTGGCGTTCCGAATAACCTGGTGCCATTTATTACACAGACAGCCATAGGTAAACGCGAATGTCTTAGTGTTTTTGGCGACGATTACGATACAATTGACGGCACCGCAGTTCGCGATTATATTCACGTTGTTGATCTGGCCAAAGCCCATGTTATTGCTGTTGAACGGATGATGAATAATAAAGGAAAATCGGAACTCGAAATTTTTAACCTTGGCACAGGTAATGGTTTTTCAGTTTTGGAAGTTATAAATGCTTTTGAGAAAGTAAGCGGCGTGAAACTGAATTACAAGATTGTTCCCCGTCGGCCCGGCGATATCGAAAAAGTGTGGGCCGATACACGCTTTGCAAATGATGAATTAGGATGGAAAGCCGAAAAAGGCATTGATGAAATGATGCTTACCTCCTGGGAATGGGAAAAAGCATTGGGTAGGAAATAATTGTTTTTTTTGCTTAAAGGCATATTATTGCTTTATAAAATTGTAATTTTAACCACTTTAGTGCAATTCATTTAAAAGAAATATTTATGAAAAAAATACTGATCACCGGTGGCGCCGGTTTTATCGGATCGCATCTGGTACGATTATTTGTGAATAAATACCCCGGAACTCTCATTGTTAACTTCGATAAACTTACCTATGCCGGCAACCTGGCAAACCTCTCAGATATCGACAAACTGCCTAATTACGAGTTTGTTAAAGGCGATATCGTAGATGAGGATTTTGTGATGGCTACGTTTGATGCTTATCAGTTCGACGGGGTAATTCACCTTGCAGCCGAATCGCATGTGGATCGTTCGATTACCAACCCGAAAGAGTTCATCATGACCAACATCGTTGGAACAGTAAACCTGCTGAATGCTGCCAGGAACAGTTGGAAGGATAATTTTGCTGGGAAGCGTTTCTATCACGTTTCAACTGATGAAGTGTATGGTTCGCTGGGCGATGTGGGCAAATTCCTCGAAACCACACCTTATGATCCGCGTAGTCCCTACTCAGCCTCCAAAGCCAGCAGCGACCATCTTGTAAGAGCTTACAATCACACTTATGGACTGCCGGTTGTTATTTCGAACTGTTCGAATAACTACGGGCCAAACCAGTTCCCTGAAAAGCTCATCCCGCTTATTATTAACAATATACGTCATAAAAAACCTCTGCCTGTTTACGGACAGGGAACCAATGTACGCGACTGGTTGTATGTAGAAGATCATGCAAAAGCCATCGATCTGATATATGAAAATGGTGTAAATGGCGAAACCTACAATATCGGCGGTAACAACGAACGGCAGAATATTGACATTGTAAAAACTCTATGCCGTATCATGGACCGTATGTTGGGAAGAACTGAAGGAGAAAGTGAAAACCTGATTACGTATGTTAAAGACCGTGCCGGTCACGATTTGCGTTATGCCATCGATGCCACCAAATTACACGAAACTATTGGCTGGCAGCCGGAAGTTCAGTTTAACGAAGGGTTTGAAAAAACAGTTGCCTGGTACCTCGAAAACGAGCAATGGCTCGACGAAGTTACATCAGGAAATTACCTGAAGTATTATGAGAATATGTATAGTGGGAGGTAGTGTTGAGTGAAAAGTGAAAAGTGAAAAGTGAAAAGTGAAGAGTGAATGACACGTAAAGAC
>CAZBZA010000013.1:0-24705 GCA_964495865.1 uncultured Lentimicrobiaceae bacterium | reverse complement strand
ATACAATGTTTACAAAAACGCCCTGGATGAAATCAGTAAACATTACAGCAATATGGCCGCCGGTAAAAATAAAGTACAAAGGTACCAGCACCATAACGGCTGCTGTAAGGATATAAGTACCGGAGTATGGTCCGAGGAAACCGATTTCCGGAATACCGCAGAAATAAATAAAGAATTTGGCACTGACAGCCGGAAAAATGATCATGTTTACAATTCCGGAAAGAAAAGCAAGCATACCGGCAAAAATCCTGAACGTTCGGCTATACCTCATTTCGAAGAACTGTGCCATGGTAAGCGCCCGCGTTTGTCTGAACCGGTAAACAACCCAGCCTGTAACACTAATAGTAACAAGTATTACTGCCGTTGGCATTTCCCACCAGCGCGAATTGAAACCGGCGTTGAAATTCTGCTCCAAAGCACCAACAACTGTAATAGCTCCAAGTGCCGCCGTACCATGAAACATGGAGATGATATAGCGCCCGCCGGTCCGCCCGGTTGCCAAAAAATCGCTGACACTCCGCATCAGGTTTTTGCTCAGGAATACCATTCCAAGCATTAGAATAAACAGAACAAGGATAATGCTCCAGTCGAACCACGTTAAATTCATATTCCTGTATTTATTAGTTACTACAAAGTTATAAAATGCTTTTTTGCTTAAGTTATTTTACGATGGATTTCATTTAAGGCTGATTATAAAACTTCCTTTTATCGGGTCTCATGCTTGTAAAGGTATGTATTCCGTGGTGCCCGGCAAAAGAAAGGAAAGTCGTGATCCAGAGAGTTTTAATTTATTAGTTGCTAATTGGTTAGAAAATTATTCAGCAACCGAAAATTTCCAGATTGTTTCGGACTTGTATTCCTTACCTGGCCTGAGTATTACATCCGGAAATTCTGGAAGATTCATTGAGTCAGGATAATGTTGCGTTTCGAGGCAAAATGCGGTGTGGCTGTAATGTGGTTTTCCACATTTACCAATCATAGATCCGTCGAACCAGTTCGAAGTATAAAGCTGAACACCGGGTTCAGTTGTAAAAACTTCGAGAATGCGACCCGATTCCGGTTCCAGTACTTTTGCTGCAAGGGAAAGTTCGCCTGATTGGTTGCGAAGTACAAAATTGTTATCGTATCCTTTGTAAAGTTGGGCTATTCGCTCACCAATCGTGTGCGGCAGAGTAAAATCGAAAGGAGTTTCGGAAACGGTTGCAATTTCTCCGGTCGGAATGCTGTTGCTATCGGTAACTGTATATTCATCAGCTTGCAGCTGAAGTTGATGTTCTAAAATATTTCCTGAACCCTCGCCTTTAAGATTGAAATATGCATGGTTTGTAAGATTTACTGGAGTAGGTTTATCAGTTTCAGCAAATAGTTTCAGACTGATTTTGTTGTGATTATCTAAAGTGTAAACAGCTTTTACTTTTAAATTTCCGGGAAAACCTTCTTCTCCATCTGTACTGAAATATTCAAGCACAAGCCCAACTTTTTCATTTTCATTAAATGTCGATGCATTCCATAATTTTAAATGAAAACCTTCGTATCCGCCATGAAGCTGAAATTCGCCCTGATTTGCTGAAACCTGATATTCAACGCCATCAATACTGAATTTTGCTCCGCCAATGCGATTGCAGGTGCGACCTATTAAACAATTAAAATAAGCCGGGTTTTCAATCCATCCTTCCCAATCATGCATGCCAAGTACAACATCAGCTGATTTACCATTTTTGTCCGGAACATGGAGCGAAATAATGGTTCCACCATAATTGGTGATTTTTATAACCACTCCCTTGTCATTCGAAAGAGTAAATAATAATGCTTCCCTTTGATCAGGCAAATAACCAAAATGCTCAGTTGTTACATTCATGAAATCAGGTTTAAACGGCTTGTTATTAGTTAATTATATTCTAATGATAGTTGTCCGGTTGTAAATGTAATTATCTTTTTTCAATCAGCAAATATATTAAATTTGTATATTCTTTTTTAAGTTTTATGCAAAATATTTAAATAGTTATGGCATCTTTGTAAAAAAAATAGCAAACATACGTATGATAACAACATCAACTTTCCGGAAAATTATGATCACTGCTTTTGTGTGTTGCTTTTCAGTGGTCTTTGGTCAGGGTCAGATAAATATCAGTAAGCCTGACTTTCTATTTTTAAATGAAAATCTTCCCTTGCAGGTCCGTGTCGATGACCTGGTTTCGAAAATGACTATTGACGAAAAAGTATTGCAGCTCCAGCACACAGCACCAGCTATTGAAAGACTTGGAATTCCTCAATACAATTGGTGGAACGAGTGTCTGCATGGGGTTGCCCGTAATGGAATTGCAACTGTTTTTCCACAGGCTATTGGCATGGCAGCTACTTTCAATCCGGTACTGATACAAAAGGAAGCTGATGTGATATCAACTGAAGGCCGTGCCAAATATTATGAAGCAATCAGCAAAGGACAGCACGAGATCTACCAGGGACTTACTTTTTGGTCGCCGAATATTAATATTTTCCGCGATCCGCGATGGGGCAGGGGACAGGAAACATATGGTGAAGATCCTTTTCTGACAAGCAGGATTGGTGTAGCTTTTGTAAAGGGCTTGCAAGGCAATGATCCTGATTATTTGAAAGTTGTTGCTACTGCGAAGCATTTCGCTGTTCACAGCGGGCCTGAATCGCAGAGGCACCGGTTCGATGCATGGGTTAGCGAAACCGACTTTCACGAAACATATCTGCCTGCTTTCGAGGCGCTGGTTACCGAAGCAAAAGTATATTCGGTTATGAGTTCATATAACCGCTTATTCGGAACTCCGACCTCGTGTAACACACGGACACTGGTTGATATTTTACGCGGTAAATGGGGGTTTAACGGTTATGTGGTTTCCGATTGCTGGGCTATTTCTGATATTTATAGTTTTCACAAATTTGTTCCGGAAGCCACTCAGGCGGTTTCACTAACTTTAAAAGCTGGTTGCGACTTAACCTGTGGAAATGAATATGTACATCTTGTTGATGCCCTTAAGCGCGGCTATATCAGCGAAAATGATCTGAATGTTGCCTTAAAACGTTTGTTTACTGCACGTTTTAAACTGGGTATGTTCGATCCGCCGGCGAAGGTAAAATATGCTTCAATTCCAGCCAGTGAGTACAATACCGAAGCACACGGCAAGCTTGCCCGGCGAGTTGCCCAAGAAAGTATTGTACTCTTGAAAAATGAAAATAGCTCTTTGCCCATTTCGAAAAAAACAAAGAAAATAGCAGTCATAGGCCCTTATGCAAACGATACTACCGTTTTATTGGGAAATTATAACGGCATCCCATCGAACCCTGTAACAATTTTAAAAGGGATACAGAATAAAGCTGGAAAAGGCATAAAAGTTTTATTTAGTTTAGGAGTTGAAAAGCCTGAAGTTCATGCTCAGGGCAAAAATCCGGGTAATGCTTCAAAACTTGAACAGGAGGCACTATCAATTGCTAAATCTGCTGAAATTATCATTTTTTGCGGAGGAATTTCCCCTGATCTGGAAGGAGAAGAACTAAACCTCGATGTTCCCGGATTCATGGGAGGTGACAGAACTTCGTTGGATCTTCCTCAAAATCAGGTTGATTTACTGATAAAACTGAAAGCTACCGGCAAACCTATCGTCCTTATACTTACAAACGGAAGTGCATTGGCTGTAAACTGGGCTGATGAAAATCTACCGGCAATTCTCGAAGCATGGTATCCGGGCCAGGAAGGCGGAAATGCGGTTGCCGATGTTCTTTTTGGCGATTATAACCCGGCTGGGCGACTACCTGTAACGTTCTACAAATCAGTTAACGACTTACCAGCATTCGAGGATTATTCAATGAAAGGCCGCACATACAAATACTTTACAGGAACACCGCTTTATGAATTCGGATATGGGCTGAGTTATACCTCTTTCGCATATAAACAGGCATTAATACTCAACCCTGAGCTCTCGGTTTCTGATTCAATCAGGCTTTCGGTGACTGTGAGCAATACCGGGAAATTTGATGGTGATGAAGTAATTCAGATTTATCTAAAGCAGCCTGAAGATAACAAGGAAAAACCAATTAAATCTTTGATCGCTTTCGAAAGGATAAACTTCATTCAAGGTGAAACAAAGAGTGTTTCATTTTTAATTCCTGTTTCACGTCTCCGGCACTATAATCCTGAAATTAGTGATTATTCAGTTACAAATGGAAGCTATGAAATTTTAATTGGTTCATCCTCCAGTGATATAAAACTGACAACTACAATTAAAGTGAAGTAGGCGATATTCGGGTAATCTAAAAACTCAAAATCTAAATATTTCGAAACAAAAAAAACGCCACCTGAAAAATCAAGGTGGCGTTTTTTGTATTATCAAACTTCTTATTAACCCTGAAGTTTAAAGTAAATAGGCATATTAAAGAGAACGCGAACGTTTTTCCCGTTTTGTTTTCCAGGGTGCCATTTAGGCATCATCTTAACAACGCGTAATGCTTCTTCGTCGCATCCACCACCAATTCCACGCAGAATTTTCACGTCGGTAACATTTCCTTTGGAGTCAACAACGAAGGAAACATACACAGTGCCTTGAATTCCGTTTTCGGTAGCTTGCTGTGGGTATTGAATGTTTTCAGCGAGGAATTTGTTTCGTTCAGCTTCACCACCGGGAAATGAGGGCATTTCCTCAACAATAGTGAAAACCTCTTTCTTTGATTCTTCAACTTCAATAACCTCAACTTTGGTTTCAACAACAATTTCTTCAATTGCAACGGCTTCGTTGGTAGTTGTCTGAGCCAGATCGTCCTGGTTAAAGATATCAGCATCTTCCACAACTTCTTCGGTAGTTACAATAGGAGCAACAAATTTAACTTTTTGCTCAAGTGCAGCTGGAGGAGGCGGTGGAGGAGGCGGTGGAGGAGGAGCTTCTTCTTTAGGCTTGTCCATATCAATAAATTCAGCACTTGCTGCTTTCTCAATATATTTTGCCCTTTTTTGCGCATAGTAGCTTGATGCCAGCGGGTAAGCAAGTCCTCCGAGCAGAATAATAACTGCCATAATGAGGGCTTTGGTTACGTTTTTTGGATAAAGTTTACGCAAAATGTACGCTCCATAAGTTTTATTCCTGTGCTCAAAGACGATTTCGTCCATTGGAGCTGCAAAAACTTCTTGCTTTGTCATTTTTGTGTCTTAGGTTAAATGTGATCAACAACTTCTGTTAACACATATTGATTTATTTTGCTGCCGGGGTTGAAACTGCTGTACCATTAAGCATTTGCAGTTCAACTTCCGAAATATCTACAACTGCATAATTTGCAACAGTAGTAATTGCCATTTCGTCAATAATGTCAACAATGTTTCTGTATTTAGCCTTTTCATCGGCTTTTATAAGGATAATAGGGGCTTCTTTGTCAGATTTCTTTAAGTCCTTTATTCTTCGGGCCAAAGTGGAATCTGCCATCACCTCTTCTCCTTTAATCACCTTTTCCCTGAGTTCTGATACTGCTTTGAAAACGGTTTTATTTCGCTGCAGTAACATTTTCCGGATTCCATCCTTGCTATAATCAGTTTTGATCAAATCGGGAAGTGGTAATTTGGGATCGGCAACACCAAAGTAATAGTAAACCTGGTCATTACCCGTCATAAGAATATTGATGGTCCTGTTGGCTTCAATTTTTGGAGCTTCTACAGTAGGGTCATCTTTCTTTTCGGGCATGGTGATTTCCATTGCTTTTGGCTTGGCAAATGCTGTGGTAAGCATAAAAAAGGTGATAAGCAAACACATCAGGTCGACCATGGGGGTCATATCGATGTGCGTCGAAAACTTTTTGGCTTTCTTTTTGCTGCCTTTTTGTTTGCCTTCCGCTTGGATTATTTCAGCCATACTTTGATTTCTTTAAATTTTTAACATTATAAGTTTATTCTTCCAATTTCGCTTCTTCCTTCATGAGGTTGGTCGTAAGGTTAAATTTGTTAACCTGGTTGTCCTGAAGAATATCCATTACGTGTTTCACAGTTTTGAAATCAGCGTCCGAATCACCTTTTATGGCAACTTCTGCATTCGGGTTTTGCAGACGGATAAAACGTACCCATAGATTTAACTGATTGTCAGTTGAATCCATTGGAATACCTGTTTGAAATATTTCCCTGTCTTTAGAGTCGGGAGTATTTATCCAGGCTTTCATTTTTTCAGCCGGCATACCAAATGAAGCCCATGTTGAAAAGGTTTTTAGTTCCTTATCATTAAAGGTCATGTTGTATTGTTCCGCCATTTTTTTCAAAACTTCTTTCCTTATCAATACTGATGTGTCCTGACCATTGTCGAAATTCAGGAATACTTTATTTTCTTTATCAATAAGAATCGTAATAACATCCTTTTCAGGAGCTGTCTTTTCGCTGATCGAATTTGGAGTGTCAATAACTGCAGCTTCAGTAGGGCGAAAAGATGTGGTAAGCATGAAGAATGTAAGCAATAGGGCAAATAAATCCACCATAGGCGTCATGTCTATGTGCGGAGTCCTTACCGGTGCTTTAATTTTTGGCATGTTTTTTTATTTTGTAGTGTGAAAAACAGGCGCCAGGCGCCATGTAGCTTCTTATACAAGGCTTTACCCTTATTTGTTCTGTGCTGCAAATGTCTGTGTAAGACTGAAACCTGCTTCGTCAATTTTGTAGGTCATTCCATCAATTTTCGTTGAGAAATAGTTGTAGAAAATGATGGCCAGAGTGGAACCCGAAATACCAAATGCGGTATTGATAAGTGCTTCCGAAATACCGGTTGCAAGAGCAAGTGCGTCAGGTGCACCAGCTTGTGCAAGAGCGGCAAATGCACGGATCATACCTAATACAGTTCCGATAAGACCAATAAGTACTGAAATTGAAGCCAGGGTTGAAATAATAACCAGGTTACGCGACATCATAGGAAGTTCCAATGCTGTTGCTTCTTCAAATTCTTTCTGTAAGGAAAGAAGTTTCTGATCCTTGTCCAACCTTGTGTCTGACTGAAGTTCTTTATACTTTATTAAACCAGCCCTCATCACGTTTCCGATCGAGCCTTTTTGTTTGTCACAAGCAGCAATAGCCTGATCAATCTGATTGTTTTTCAGATAGCCCTGAAGGTTTGCTACAAATACATTAGCTGATCCGGTTCCTTTTGCTTTACGAAGAGTAAGAGCTCTTTCGATTGCGAATGTGAGAACTACAAGTACGCAGGTAATAAGGATAGGTACTACATAACCTCCTTTGTAAACCATAGCAAGGTAATTACCGGGAATTGGATGACCTTTTGGATTGCCACCTTCGAAGTTAACAGGATTTCCCAATACATAAAAATAAATCAGGAATGCGATTGCCAAAGAAACCAGGATGGCACCAGTTGCGAAAGCTGAACGTAAAGTTTCTTTCAACGATTGACCGTTTTTGCTCATTGTTAATAGGATTTAGGATTAGTGATTTTTATTAATTGTTTAGTTAGATTTCACTTTTACTTAGAGGCAAAGATATGAGATTTATGGTTAAAAAAAATCTTTGCCTGGTGCTGATGTATTTATTTTAGAAAACAATTCCCTGATTTGTTGCGAAAAACGTCAGAAAACATTGCCTGAAATACAATGATGAATGATTATTTAATCTTGCTTTATTGCTGCTGATTTGAATTCCGGACAGTTTTTCTTTAAATCATTTAATGCGCTCCTGGCGTTTTCATTAGCAGGATCAAGGATAACTATTTTGTCCCAATATCCCAGCGATTCGCAATATTGCTTGTTTACGAGGTAATAGTAACCAAGATAATTGTATGCTTCAAGGATGTCTTTACCATATTTCACTGAATCGACGCTTGCTTTCTCAACCAGTTTTTCATAAAAAGGTTTTGCAAGGCCTGCCTCGGTATCAGGATCTAAATTTGAATAAACCCTTGCCCTGAAAAGGTAAGCCGGCTCAAAATCCACACTCATTCTATTTACCATAGCAAATGCGGAATCGGCTTCAGCCCAGTTCTTTGCATCAAAATAAGCACGTCCCATTTTGTAATAGTCATTCACGCCGCCAGTCGAACGCTGGATTTTTAATTTATAAGTGTCTCCAGCTTCCTGGTGCCTTTTTGATTTAATATAGGCTCCTGCTATTTCGTTAAGGAGATCCATGTTTGTTGAATCTATCTCGAATGATTTCGTTAAATTGAGAATACCGAGTGAATCTTGTCCGTTTTTAATTTGAATACGGCCATAATAAAGATAATCCTTCGAACTTACTTTTTCTGCCGGGGCATTTTTGAAGAATTTCTCTATGTAGTAGTTTGCTTGCGGGTATTGCTTTTCTTCATAGTATGAATAAGCAAGTGCACGGTTAAGGTCATTGTAAGTTAGCGAGTCGGTCGACAGAATCTGCTGAATTTGAACGATAGCTTCTTTATAATCTTCGGTCTGGATGAGCATATTGGCGTACCTGCGCTTTGCTGCGATATTGCTGCTGCTCAAATCAAGGTACTTCTTAAAATACTTTTTCGATTCTTCAGGTTGATTCGTTTTGGCATAAAGGAAACCCATTTCGAGGTATGCCGGGGCAAATGAGGAGTCTATGTCAAGTGCTTCCTGATAATACGACAACGCATCAGGATATACTTTTATTCGGGTATAAAGTTGTCCAAGTCTTACTCGTGCCCTCTTTGACTGAGGTGAGTAATCCTGCGACCTTTTGTAATTAGCAGCAGCCTGGCTTCCGTTGTTAAGTGTATAAATGTAGTAATCGCCACGGGTAAGATAGAGTTCCGGATTTTTACTATCGAGAGACTCTGCCTTCCTTAAAAGGTCAAAAACCATTCCTGTATCCTTGCTTTCTACCTGAACATAGGCATCAGCTACACGAATTAAAATGGTAGCCTGTTCAGGTTTCGGGATAGTTGATTTTATCTTTTTTGCCTGAATAAATGAAACATATGATAATGCTTTGGCAAAATTTTCAAGAGCCACAGGATTATTTTTTTCAATCAGAGCAACTTTTCCAAGGCCTACATAGTTCAATGGCTCATTTGGATTTGCAGCAATTCCGCTGTTATACCTTTCGAGTGCTTTTTTTGCTACTGATTCGAACGGAATATTAACAGGATCGATAAAATAGGATGCCAATTGATTCTCACCGCTGTAATACCAGTATTTCCCATTCGTCGGATCACTTTTTATAAGTACGTTAAAAGCTTCGTCAGCTGCCTCAAATTGTTCCTGGTAAGTCATGTTGAGTGCCGAGTTCAGATCTTGCCCGTTGGCAAATCCACCCATTATCAGCAATGCTGTTCCTATTAAGGTCTTTTTAATAATTCTGGTAATTCGTAACATTTTGTTCCCTCCTCTATGAATGATGATTTAGTCTTTTCTTATTTCGATTAATCTGATGGGCATGGTTGCCGGAACAAGTCCAGATTTCAGGATTATCCGCTGCCCCTGATCGCCAGCTACAAAAGAAACAAAACCCGTGCCAAGTCCTGAAAATGTCTCCCTGCTTATCATATACACATCCCTGCAAAAAGGATATGATTTTTCGGCAATATATCCCTGATAGGGTTTACAATAGTTTTTGGGATCGGTGCCTACTTCCATTATACGTACCGATTCCAGGAATCGCTCCGAAATGCTGTCCTGAGTATCACTCACCCAGTTAACACTGATAATTCCGAGTGCACTGGGGTTGTTTTTTACATAATTAATTACCTCTTCATTACTATTAACTGCAAAGCAATTAGGAGGGAAATTGTCGGTTATTTCAAATTTCTCACGGAAATAACGGACGTTGCCTGATTTATTGTTATCAAAAACTACATTTATAGATTTCTTTGCAGATTTTGGATTTAAATCATTCCAGTTTGTGATTTTCCCCCTGAGGATGTCGGCAAACTGTGTATCCATTATTATTGTATCAGGATTTGCCGGATTTATTATAAGTGCCAGAGCGTCGTACGCAACTTTGGTAGTACGTGCTACAAAACTGTTGGCAAGCAGGTATTCTCTTTCTTCTTTGGATAAATCGCGTGTTAAAACAATTGTCCTGACCGAATCTTTCATAAAATCATCCAACACTTCAGCTTCCGGTTTATAGCCGGGAGTAATTTTTGCATCGGTATATAATGACTCAAATGTATAAAGTTGTGTGTCGTAAAGTAGTTGAAACGATTCGTCAACGCTGATGCGGATGTTTCCTCGTGTGGGCGCTTCATCCAGAGGCTGCACGCCCATAGGATTGCGGCACGAAACAATAAAAATTGCAACAATTATCAGTGCAGGAATAAATGGATTGGCTGAAATACGTTTCATGAAAATTCCTCCTTTTAATCGTTAGAATATGGTTTTTTAGTAATCATTTTTACTAACCTGAAAAGCCCATAAGAAATGAAAAATAAAGCAAAAGCAAATTTCAAAGCCACGGGAACATTAGGATATGTTTGCGGTAAAAACAACATTCCGCCAATTCCAATGTATATCACGGCCATCAGATATCCGAAAACCACCATGAATTTTGAAAAGAAAACTTTGCTAAACAACATATTACCCCAGCTTAATTGATCCGGTGCATTTTATCAAACACACTTTTCGAAATAATTTCCCTCGTAACCTCTAAACGAAACATCTCATTAACTAAAACAATTTTACCTGTTTATTAAGTAAACATAGAACTTCCATTTTGACACAATCTTCAAAATTAAGTAAAAAAGAAGCGTTACGGACTGCAAGAGGTTGCAAAAGTAATTTTTTTTTCAAAGTTTAAAACTTTTTTTTTAGGAACTAATAAATATCAATTTTATACTGCTTTTTGCTGTTCAGGAATCTGAATCAAGGTGAAGGATTGTAACTTGTGAAAGTTATTTTTAAATGAAAGATTGTGCTACTGTATGCATATTTGCTTTTTTGTTAAAAAGTACCAGGGTTTCAGCGGCTGTAATTTAACTCCTTTTAAGTGCCGATTTTAATGTTATTTCTGCCTGAAAAAATGTATAAAAATAAACTTGGATATATTGTATTACGATCTAATTTTGCCAGCCTGAATCTTACTCGAAATCAATATATAAATCGTTAAAAAACACTCTTTATGAAAAACCACTTGTGGCTTGCAGCCTTAATCTTTGGTGTTATGATAACAGCTTGTTCAAAGGATCAGAAGAATGATAATCCATTCTTTTCCGTGTATTCTACACCATTTGAAGTACCTCCTTTTGATAAGATCGATACCTCACATTACCTTCCGGCTTTTATTGAAGGTATAAAACAACATGATGCTGAAGTTAAAGCTATCACAGATAATACTGCTGCAGCCGATTTTGAAAATACCATCCTGGCTTTCGATAAATCAGGAAAATTACTCAGTAAAGTGGGGAAAGTATTCTTCAATGTGCAGCAAGCCAACACGAATGATCAGTTGCAGGCTATTGCAAAAACGGTTTCGCCTATGCTCTCGAAACACAACGACGACATTTCGATGAATGCTGCGCTTTTTGCACGCATTAAAGCCGTTTACGAAAAAAGAAACGAATCGGGATTGGATGAGCAGCAGATCCGTGTTGTAGAAAAATATTACCGCGATTTTGAACGCCAGGGAGCCAATCTGCCTGCCGACAAACAAGACCAACTGCGAAAAATAAACAGTGAGTTATCAATGCTTTCGCTCACATTCGGCGAAAATATGTTAGCCGAAACCAATAAGAATTTCAAACTGGTAATCGAAAATAAAGCTGATTTGGCTGGCTTGCCTGAGGATGTTGTAGCAATGGCAGCCGAAGCAGCAAACAATGCAGGTGAAAATGGGAAATGGGTTTTTACGCTTTCGAAAGCGAGTTGGATACCTTTTCTTCAATATGCCGAAAACCGTGCTTTGCGCGAAAAGATTTATACTGCATGGTTTATGCGTGGTAACAATAACAATGCAAACGACAATAAGAAAATTGCTGCCGACATGGTTCGCCTCAGAGCTGAAAAAGCTCAATTGCTCGGATTCGATAATTATGCTGCCTATGTTCTGGATCAGAATATGGCTAAAACCATACCTAACGTCGACGATTTTCTTAATAATCTGATGTTTGCCGCATTGCCGGTTGCAAAGAGTGAACTTGCTGAAATGCAGAAAATTGCTGATGCCGAAAAAGCTGGGTTTAAATTGCAGTCGTGGGATTGGTGGTTTTATGCCGAAAAACTCCGCAAAGCAAAATACGATCTTGACGAAAATGAATTGAAACCCTATTTCAGCCTTACAAATGTGCGTGATGGAATGTTTGCTGTTGCATCCAAATTATACGGCATCACGTTCGAGAAAAGAACTGATCTTCCTGTTTATCATAAGGATGTTGAAACTTTTGAAGTAAAGGAAGCCGATGGATCGCACCTCGGAATTATGTATTTCGATTACTATCCGCGCGAGTCGAAAGGTGGCGGCGCATGGTGTACCGATTTTGTTTCAGCAGGTTGGGAAAATAACAAACGGGTTGATCCGGTTATTTCAATAGTATGCAACTTTACCCCGGCTTCGGGCGAAACACCTTCATTATTAAACTGGGATGAAACCTCTACTTTGTTTCATGAGTTTGGTCATGGTTTGCATGGATTATTTTCGAAAGGTAAATATACACGTACAACCGGCAATGTGCCGCAGGATTATGTTGAGCTTCCTTCGCAGATAATGGAAAACTGGGCCGGTGAACCGGAAGTCCTTCGCATGTATGCAAAACATTATAAAACCGGAGAAATAATTCCGGAAGCATTGATCACTAAAATTCAGAACAGCTCTTTGTTTAACCAGGGATTTGTTACGGTCGAATATTTGGCTGCTTCCATACTGGATGTTGAATATCATAAACTTACGAGCCCGGCAGTTGTTGATGTTCTTGCATTCGAAAAGGAAACAATGACTAAAGCGGGACTTATAGAAGAAATAATACCACGTTATCGCAGTACTTACTTCTCACATATTTTCGATGGCGGCTATGCTACAGGATATTATGTTTATATGTGGGCCGCAGTGCTTGATGCTGATGCTTTTGAGTATTTCAAAAACTCAGGCGATATTTTCAATCCCGAACTGGCTGCAAAATTCCGTCAGCACTGCCTGGCCGAATGTGGAAACGATGAAGGAATGACACAATATGTTAAATTCAGGGGACAGGAACCTTCACTCGATCCGTTATTGAAACGGCGCGGACTGAAATAATTTTCTTAATTTTTGTAAAGCCTTGTTTTGTGTTAAAAGCAAAACAAGGCTTTTTTATTCAGTGGCTGCTGGTTTCATGTTATTGATATCAAAAAAATCGATAATTTTCCATTCTTAAAACAGAAACCGGAATTCAATTATTATGTCAGAATACTTACTTTCGAAATCCACCTTTATACGCGGTTTGCAATGTCACAAGTCGTTGTATCTAAATAAGTTCAGGCCATACCTGCGTGATAAAATCAGTGAAGAGCAACTTGCAAAATTTGCACGCGGACATTCCGTTGGGAAGGTAGCCCAGCAGCTTTTTCCCGGAGGGATAGCGATGACACGCCCGGGAAAACCGGCAGCCTTGAAAACTGCACAGCTTATCAGCGAAGGATTTCCTGTTATATATGAAGCATGTTTTATAGCTGATGATGTGATTGTAGCTCTCGATATACTTGTGAAAGCTGAAAATGGTTATATTGCTTACGAAGTAAAAAGCAGCATTGCTCTGAGCGAAGTTTACTATAACGATGCTTTTTTGCAGTATCATGTGATAAACGGCTCTGGCTTTAAGCCTGAGAAGTTTTTCCTTATTCACAGGAATGCTGATGTGGAAATATCAGAGTTTACTGACCTGGATCAAGCATTTATTTTTACTGATGTAACCGCTCAATGCGAAATGAATGAGGCTTCGATTGCTGAAAATATTTCGAAAATGCTTGATGTATTGCAACTTGATAAATCGCCGGATATTCAGCCGGGAAAACATTGCATGAAGCCATATCCCTGCGATTTCAGGGGTGTATGCTGGAAAAAAATAACAAAACAGGAGCAGGATGAACTTCTCGACATTAATGGTTAGACATGTTAAATTTTTAATTAGAAGAAATTCGTATGAAATTCATTGATCTTACCCATACTATAAGCCATGGAATGCATGTTTTTCCTGGCGAAACCAAACCTTCACTTACACGTGATATTTTACCTGAGGAAGCCGGTTATGTAACCCATCGCCTCGAATCGAATATGCATACCGGAACACATATGGATGCTCCTTTCCATGCAAAAAGTGATAGCATTACAATTGATAATTATCCGGTCGGAACATTTGCCGGCTCTGCTGCAGTTATTGATGTAAGAGGATTAGCATTTATTGCGATGCAAACTGAATGGATTCCGCTTTTCGGAAAGCATGAAATTGTTCTTTTTTGTACTGGTTACAGCGCATCGTGGAAGAAGGATACTTATTATACTGATTATCCTGAATTTGATTCAGCCATAGCTTCAGCATTAGTCGAAAATGGTGTGCGGATTGCAGGTTTCGATTCACCATCGCCTGATAAATCGCCATTCGAATTTCATAGTATTTACCTGAAAAACAACAGGTTTCTGGTCGAGAACCTTACGAATCTCGAAGAACTTATTGGACTTGAGAATGTTACATTTATGGCTTTCCCACTGAAAATTGAAGCGGAAGCATCGCTGATCCGTGCGGTTGCCATGATAGGATAGACAATACTCCGAACGTTTTATTAATAAAACGCTAAGGTGCAATGCAATAAGTCGCAGATAATTATTAACTAAAGACGCAATGTCCTGATTTTTTAGTAAGGCTTTTGAGAAGCTTTATCAAGCTTTTGGATAGAAGAGCTGATTGTTATTCGCAAAGCTCTTTTATTTTGTTTTCAAGTTCGTCGCCGCGAAGTTTCTTAGCCACAATTTTGCCTTTTTTGTCAATCAGAACTGTATATGGTATTGATGTAACTCCATAAGCTGCAGCACCTTCTGATTTCCAGTATTTTAAATCGCTTACGTGATCGGGCCAAAGCAAATTATCTTTAGCTATTGCTTTTAACCAGCTTTCGCGGTCTTTGTCCAGAGAAACACTGTATATTTCAAATCCTTTGTCGTGGTATTTCTGGTAAACCGCAACTACATTCGGATTTTCCTTGCGGCACGGACCACACCACGAAGCCCAGAAATCAATCAGGACTACTTTTCCTTTTAAAGATGAGAGTTTCCTGATATTTCCTTCCGGATCTGTTAGGGCAATATCGGGAGCCTGAGCTCCAATAGCCGTTTTACGCTCAACATTTACCTGCTGATGACGCTGTTTAACAAACTCATTTTCAGGATATGCCTTAAATGTTGCGGCATCTGTTTTATCGATAATATCAAAATCATTGGTCATATCAAGCTTATCCTGGAAAAAAATCCATGCCAGCGAAGCCGGTTGTTTTTCCATCTGGGCTTTCAGCGCTGATTTCTGAAGTGAATCGTTTACATTGAACTGGCTGATAATCGCAGCAGATAACGAATCGCGTTTTGGCGACGACTGAACTTCCTGGTATTGCTGGTTCAGCGCTGCCTTGCGGCTTTCGTACATTTGCGAAGTATTCATTGCGCTGTACAACAACTGTGTATGAATGGAACCTTCAACCTGAGCATCTCCACCAAGTTTCGGGCCATTGGTTTTAATAGTGATTTTTTCGCCGGGTGTGAGTATCAGCATCATAAAGTTCTTGTCGTCGAGCCTTAGCCGGAAAATATCAGCATTAGCAATAGGTGCAACGAGTGTGAAATTTCCTGCGGCATCAATTTCTGAAGTAACATAAATCCAGGGATTCTGTCCGTGCAGTGTATCGAGAAAAATTTGGTTGTATGAACCTTTTTGACCTAGGTTTCCTTTTATAACAACCTGATCAATTGCTTTTTGAGCTATTGTAATGATTGAAAACAGGCTGAAAATAACGGAAAGTAAAATCTTATTTTTCGAAAAAATCATTTGACTGAGAGTGTTAATTAATGGGAAGCAAAAGTAGCTAATATTCACATATTAATATGTATGAAAATGAATTGAAGGTTATGTTTTAACAATTCTTATCTTTTTGGGAATATCAATCGGAAAGAGTAAAATAATTCTCAAAAGTTGATATGTTACTGCTTCATATTTATATACATTTGCAGTGTTTTTCGATTCACAATTCATAAAAATACTATGCCTGAAATATCACAACGCGGCCTTCAAATGCCTGCATCGCCTATCCGGAAACTTGTACCTTTTGCTGAAGCAGCAAAAAAAAGAGGTGTAAAAGTGTATCATCTTAATATCGGTCAGCCTGATATTAAAACGCCTGAAGTCGCTATTGAAGCCATCCGAAATTACAGTGGAAAAGTTATTGAATACAGCCATTCGGCAGGAAACGAATCGTACCGTAAAGCGTTGGCCGAAAAATACCGTCAGATTGGAATTGATGTAGATCATAACCAAATACTTATTACAACAGGAGGGTCCGAGGCTATTCTGTTTGCGATGTTCTCGTGCATGAATCCCGGTGACGAAATAATAATTCCTGAGCCATTTTATACCAATTACAATGCATTTGCTTTAACTGCCGGCATTGTTGTAAAACCTATAACTTCGAATATTAAAAACGGGTTTGCTCTTCCTCCTATCAGCGAATTTGAGAAGGCAATTACCCCGAAAACCAAGGCTATTATGGTTTGCAACCCGAACAATCCAACGGGTTACCTTTATAGTACTGAAGAGTTGTTGCAACTTCGCGAATTGGTTCTTAAGCATGATCTGTACCTTTTTGCTGACGAAGTTTACAGGGAATTCTGTTACGGAGGCAATGAGCATTTCTCGGTAATGAAACTGGAAGGCCTTGAAAAAAATGCCATTATGATCGATTCGGTTTCGAAAAGATACAGCGAATGTGGTGTACGTATTGGCGCTTTGGTTACCCGAAACACCGATATTTTGAATTCGGCTTTAAAATATGCACAGGCCAGGTTGAGTCCTCCTTCGCTGGGGCAAATGGTTGGCGAAGCTTCACTAAAAACTCCGGATATTTATTTTACCGAAGTTTACGACGAATATATTGCCCGCCGCGATTTTGTTATTGATGAACTGAATAAAATTCCGGGAGTTTTTGCTCCAAAACCCAAAGGTGCATTTTACGCGATAATCAGTCTGCCGGTTGATGACAGCGATAGATTCTGCCAGTGGCTTCTCGAAGATTTTAATTATGAAAATCAGACAGTTATGTTGGCTCCTGCATCAGGTTTTTATGCTACGCCTGGATTAGGTAAAACGGAAGCCCGAATAGCTTATGTGCTTAAAATTGATGATCTGCGAAATGCGGTTAAATGTTTGGCGGAAGCGCTGCTGGTATATCCGGGGAGGGTTTAATAGGACAAGGAGACAAGGGGACTAAGGGACAAGGGGAGTTGGAGACAAGGAGACAAGGAGACATGGAGCGGAAGTAACAAAGAGAAGCTGTGTCGGACTCCCTAAACCCCAACCCCTAAAACCTAACTCCTTCTACTCAAAATCAGGGTACAAAAGGTATTTTCTTCTGATTTCTTTGAACTTTTCGAGTTCCGGTTGCCACGATTTCCGGATCTCGGATTCGCTTTTGCCTGCCATAATTTGCTCACGTAATTGGTTGGTGCCTGCCAGTTTTTCAAAATAATTCAGGAAGAAACTTTCTTTCATAGTAAGGTTTTTATAGGCTTCAATCAGCCATGAAAGTTCAAGTCTGCCAGTTGATTTAATCATAGTTGAAGCATCTCCAACATAATTTCCATAACACAACTGGCCTTTTAATGGTGGATTTTCGCTCACACCTTTTATAGGCTGCGGTGTGAATTTATATGAGCTGTTTTTATAATCAGGATGCCCGTAAACTTTAAAAGGATTTTCGGTGCCACGGCCAATGCTTACAACGGTTCCTTCAAAAAAACATAAGGAAGGATAAAGATAAATTGCGGTCATATCCTGCAGGTTTGGCGAAGGCCCGACCGGTAACTGGTAACGTGATTTATGAGAATAATCAGAGCATTTAATGATAGTTAGTTTGCATTGCTTTCCTTCAGTCAACCATTTTTCACCATTTACCATCAAAGCATATTCTCCAATCGTCAATCCATATACAACCGGCACCTGATACAATCCGATAAAAGAGGAAAATTTCGGATCCAGAACCGGGCCATCTACATAATATCCATGCGGATTGGGCCGGTCAGTTACGATTAAAGGAATGTTATTTTCGGCACAAGCTTCCATCACATAGGCAAGCGTGGAAATATACGTATAGAAACGCACCCCGACATCCTGAATATCAAAAAGTAAAATATCAATATTTTGCAGGTCAGATTTTGTTGGTTTTTTATGGTTTCCGTATAGCGATATCACCTCTATTCCGGTTTTAGGATCGGTGTTGCTGCTGATTTCCTTGCCATCCGGCTGATCGCCCCTGAAACCATGTTCAGGACCAAAAATTTTTGTCACCGCAATTCCGGCCGAAATCAGTGAATCAACTATATGCGTATTGTTAATGAGCGAAGTATGATTGGCTACTATGCCGACTTTTTTGTTTTTCAGCAAAGGAAGATATTCCCCCATGATATATGCTCCCGGCAAAATGGTTTTATCCTCTGTTTTTACTTTTTCGATTGATTTTGGCTGCTGACAACTGACAGAAGTTGCAGAAACCAGTACCATAAATGTTATTAAGAATTTGATTGAACGCATGTTGTGAGTCTTGTTTCGTTTTAGCTCAGGTTAAAGTTACATTACTCTGTTAGATCTTTTATTTACCGCAAAGTCGCAAAAAGTCGCAGATTATCAGCATTTTAGGATGCAAAGGTCTGGTTTTATATATTGTTGATATTGAGACTATTTAAAATTATTTACGGACAATTGAGTTATTCATCATTAATAATACAATAGTAAACGAAAAGATTGAATAAAGCTTGCCTGATCCTTCAAAATACCCATTAAAAAGTAATTTCTGCCGGAATTTAGTTTCGAAATCAATTGTGATGAATCGCATGCAACATTCACTTTGTTCCATAAACTCAAACAAATTGGAACAGGATAACCGGATAAAAAAAGTATTTTTGCAGACATTCTTTTGATTTTAATGAATACCGAACTATTTATTGCCCGACGATTGGTAAAAGGAGGTCCCGGAAGTTTTTCGGCTCCGGTGATCCGTATTGCTATCATCAGCATTGTAATCGGAATAGCGGTTATGATAGTTTCGGTTGCGATTGTTACCGGTTTTCAGAAACAGATTCAGGATAAAATTGTAGGTTTTGGTTCGCATATTCAGATTGCTAAATACGATTCGAACAACTCTTTCGAGTTTGAGCCCATAAGCGGTAACCAGGCATTGTATCAATCGATAAAGCAAACCAAAGGTATAAAAAACATACAGGTTTTTGCCACAAAAGCAGGCATTATCAAAACAGATGACCAGATACAAGGTGTTGTATTTAAAGGAATTGGCCCTGATTTTGACTGGTCTTTTTTTAATGACAAGCTGGTGTCGGGCAACCCTTTCCTGACGGTGGATACTATTCCTTCAAACTCGGTTATAATATCGCAGAATCTTGCCGACCTTTTGAAAATTAAAACCGGTGATCCGCTCCGAATGTATTTCATAATTGACAATATGGCCCGGGCCAGGCGGTTTAACGTATCGGGCATTTATAATACCGGTTTGGCTGAATTCGACCTGAAATTTATTTTTGGCGATATCCGTCAGATTCAGAAACTTAACGGCTGGAATGAAAATATGGTTTCAGGATTTGATGTGTATATCAATAATTTCGATGAACTTGATAAGCTCGGAAAAGTGGTTTACAAAGAAGCCGGCTATGATCTGAATGCCAGGACTATACGCGAATTATACCCTCAAATGTTCGACTGGCTTGAGTTGCAGGATATGAACGTGATTATTATCCTGATCCTGATGGTTCTTGTATCGGGGATGGCAATGATTTCGACTTTATTGATTCTTATTCTGGAACGTACCAATATGATTGGTGTCCTTAAAGCACTCGGAGCCCGGAATGTAAGCATCCGCCGGATTTTCCTTTATAACGCAGCATACATTATCGGGAAAGGTTTATTGTATGGCAATATTGTCGGTATTTCCATTTGCCTGCTGCAATCGTATTTTGGCATTATCAGGTTGCCGCAGGAATCCTATTTTATGTCGGTAGTACCTATCAACCTCGATGTTATTCATATTATAATACTAAATGTTTCCACATTAATTGTTTGTACTTTAATGCTGTTGTTACCATCATTTGTTGTAACCCGCATAAGCCCGGTGAAAGCTATAAGGTTCGATTAATCAGTTTTTTTCTTGTATTCAATGTACTTTTGGTTTATCTTTAACCAGGTTTTCCTGAATTTATAGAAACGATTCGGAATTAATTCTTATATCTATGAAACTATACGATAGCAAAGGCTTACTCATAATGCCCAGTCCGAAGGATCCAAAAGCCGAAAAGGAGGTTATGGCTGTTATAGTTAAAAAGTGTTTCTGTGTTAACGGGCATAACCTGGTAAGCAGGCAGGCACAATTTGGTGTAAACGAAGGTATTGTGCTTAATGTAGATATGGACGATAAACAAGGCGTAATTGCATTAAGTCCTGTTTTTGGTGATAAATCGCGGATAACTTTAGGGATAATCCTGGATGAAGGTAAATTGGTTCAGCTTTCGTGCCCGGTTTGCAAGGCAAAACTGCCTGTTTATAGTAATTGTGAATGCGGAGGCGATTTATTGATAATGTTTACCGGCGATTTAAATGATTTCAATAATTGTGTCGGGGTATGCAACAGGGTAGGGTGCAAACATGCCGAAATAAAAAATGAAGGCCATTTACTTTCACTTGCCGCTCCCGGTGTATTCTAGCTTTTTGGGAGGCATTAAACAGTTTTTGAAATCCTGCAAAAAAAAATCCTGTAGCAGAACACTACAGGATTTTTATATTTTGAGAATGTAGTTTTACAAGATCACTACCGAATTTTCGTTTCCTAATGCTGTGGTCACGTATTTATCGGCAGCTTCATCATTCAGCCATTTTTTTCCATCGGCTAAATAACGGAATTGTTGTTCACGACCGCTTTCCATGTCAACAGAAACAGAAAAAGAGCCGTCTTTAGCTTTTTTCATTGGGGTTGATGCCTCGTTCCAGTTGTTGAAATCTCCAACAAGAGCTAGACTTTCGGCCTCAGTTTTAAACTTAAAAGTTACTTTACAAACAGGTTTAGTTTTCAGAAATTGACGTTTCTCAATCATTTTATAAAATATTAGTTAAACATAAAGGGTGCTTAAAAAAGCGCTGCAAAAGTAATACTTTATTTGGAACAATTTCAGATAGCAATGTAAATTGGTAGAATTCAGGCTGGTGTAAATGATGCAGCAGGTTTATAATAGGAGATTCCTCGATTTTATAATTGCAGTTGGAAGCTTATTTTACTATCGATTCGTTCGATTTTTGAATTTGTCTTATTTTTTTCCATGCAACCCACACTCTTTACTTTCCGGCATTTCCCACCACCAGCGGCCGGCGCGTAAATCTTCTCCTTTTTCAATAGCACGGGTACAAGGCTGGCAACCGATACTCGGGAATCCCTGGTCGTGGAGCTTGTTGTATGGAATTGAGTTGTTTTTTATAAAATCCCATACCTGTTCTTCGGTCCATTCAAGTAACGGATTTATTTTTATTAAGCCGTTACCGCCGTCCCATTCTACAATTTTAAGGTCGGTACGGGTAACGGATTGTTCGCGGCGCAGACCGGTAATCCAGGCATCCATTCCTGTTAAAGCCCGGCGGAGTGGAACAATTTTTCGTACATGACAGCAGAGTTTACGATTTTCGATACTTTCGTAAAACAGGTTTATTCCTTTCGAATTCACCATTTCTTCAACCTCTGTGGTATCAGGATAGTATGATTTTATCTGCAATCCATAACGATTTACTGTGCGATGAAGCAGATCGTAAGTTTCGGGGAAAACCCTTCCGGTATCCAATGTAAAAATATTTGCCGACTTGCTGATTTTTGCAAGCATATGGGTAATAACCTGGTCTTCAGCACCCATACTGGTTGCAAAAGTCACTTTGTTGCCAAACAATTCGTGTACTTTAGAAAGAATTTCTTCTGCAGTAAGTCCGCTCCAGAGTTCGTTTAGCTGATCGATATTGTATGTTGAATTCATATATTATGATTCTATTTGGTTGATTTTAAATGATTTGTCGGGAATGATTCCTTTTTCTGATTGTATTACTGTACAACATTCGTTATCAGCATCATGTTCGAAAAAGAGAATGTATTGGTTTTCAGCCGCTTCTTTCAGGAAAATTTCTTTTTCCAACAGCGAAATCAGCGGTTCAATATCTACCGAGGGAATGAATGGTATCGGGATGTTGGATTGGGTAGGGATAAAATCACCCATGTAAACAACAGTTTGATTTTTGACATTGATATAAGGAATCAGCTGTCCGCGGGTATGCCCGTTGTACATTTTTAGAGTGATTTTTTCAAAAGGCTGTTCTCCTTCTTCAAGCAGGTGCAACCTGCCGCTTTCCTGCAAAGGCAAAAGATTATCCTTGAAAAAGGCTGCACCTTCGCGCTTGTTAGGGTTTAAAGCCCAATCCCAGTGTGCTTTCGAAACCCAATACTGAGCATTGCCGAAAACACATTCCACATTTCCACTTTCATTCAATTTTGTGGCAGCGCCAACATGGTCGTCGTGTAAATGTGTAAAAATAATGTCGGTAATATCATCTGCTGTAAATCCCGACTGTGCGAGTGAATTTAAAATGCTGATTCCCGGTTCGCGGTAACGCACAGCATAATATTTTTCGTTTCGTTTGTCACCAAGACCTGTATCAACCAGAATTCGTTTTTCATTTTGAATAATCAGCAGGCACCGGGTTGTGATATTAATCATATTGTTGCTGTCAGCTTCGTGCTTTCTCGACCAGATCGATTTTGGAACAACACCAAACGCAACACCGCCATCCATTTTCCAGTTATCGGCAGTAAGAGGAATAAGCTCCATTCAGAAAATTTTAGTTATGGTGCAAAGGTAATGTTTTTGGGATTTTATTATTAAGGCGCATTTCTGCAAACCAGGATTATAGTACCTTGTTAACAAGTAATTTCGAAATTGTTAATAACTCCTTCATAATTACATATTACCTTTTCATATATTTCTGGATTAAGTGTGTTACCTTTCGATCAGAATTACTAAATTAACCACAAAACCAAATTAATTATTAACAAAACCAATTATCATGAAAAAAAATTACCTTCTTCTTGTATTGCTGTTTGTTTTAGCATTAATGGTTAATGCTCAGGACAAAGCGATAAACCCTTCCTACACTGGCATTGGAGTATATCACGGGCTTTCGCAGCCATTGCGCGATATACCGGCCATTACGCCTGATGAATATGAAAAAATGGAAATTGATGCCGCAAAGCCTCGTAATGAGAAAATCCGTGTACGTGAATACCCTTATGCCGAAACAGCGTTTCCGAAAGGCGACGACCCGGCCTGGCAGCGCGAAATGGGGAATACTCAGCCTCCAAGGGCACCAATTGTAAGTTTTGATGGACAAGCATCTCCATACTATCCTCCTGATGCCAATGGTACAGCTGGTCCAAATCATTTTATGCAAACCATTAACAGCGTATATGCAATATATTCAAAGACAGGCGCTTTGCTCGCAGGCCCGACAAATCTGAACCTTCTTTTCGGTAGCGTTACCGGTGCAACCTGCAACGATGGAGACCCAATTGTTTTATACGATGAGCAAGCCGACAGGTGGTTAGTTGTTGAATTTTCGATATGCGGTTCAAACGATTATATGCTTTTTGCAGTTTCCCAAACCAATGACCCCACAGGTTCCTGGCATCGTTACTCATTTGATGTTGACGATATGCCTGATTATGAAAAAATTGGTATCTGGCAGGATGGATATTATATGGGAACAAATACCTCTGGAGCAGGTAAAAAAGACATTTATGTGGTTGAGAGATCAAAAATGCTGCTTGGTCAGACTGCTCAAATGGTTGGATTTGATAACGCCTGGCGTCCGACAACCATTGATGGTTTTATGTGTGTGCCACCGGTTGATAATGATGGAACATTTGCTCCGGCCGGAAGCCCTGGATTATTTATAACCATTAATGATGATGCTATTGCAGGTGGTGCCGATCAACTTTGGCTTTATGAACTTGCTGTAAACTGGACAACTCCCACATCATCAACTTTTAACCGTGTTCAACAACTGGCCGTTCCTGCATTCGACAGTAATTTTGGTGCCAACTGGGATAATATTAAGCAACCGGGTACAACAAGGGAACTGGATGCCATTCCTCAGGTTGTAATGAATGCACCTCAATACCGTAATTTCGGGACCTACCAAACCCTTGTATGTTGCCATACGGTTGATGTAAATAATACTGATCTGGCTGGTATCCGTTGGTACGAATTAAGAAAAACAACCGGAACATGGTCACTGAGGCAATCAGGCACTTATTCACCTGATGCTCATTCGCGGTGGATGGGAAGTATCAGGTTGAACGGTCAGAATGAGATTGGTATTGGATACTCGATTTCGAGTACAACAGTTTATCCGGGAATTCGTTACACCGGGCAATCAGCATCAGCTTATACAAATGGGGCAGGAGTTCTTGATCTTGCAGAACAAACCATCACTACAGGTGCTTATTCGCAAACGG
>CAZBZA010000012.1:0-25006 GCA_964495865.1 uncultured Lentimicrobiaceae bacterium | reverse complement strand
ACCGTTTCAATATCAAGAAATAAAACATTTTCAACATCAATTTTTTCAAGCATAGTATTCTGATTTAGTGATAATTAAAATCAATTACAGGAAATGGGCAAGGCAATAAGCGAAACAAACAGAGATATAACCCGATGAAGAAATAAAGAAGAAAGTGAGTATTAACCCGATTTGTTGTACATATTGAGATAAAATTACAAAGTTTTTCCATGCAATAGAGTCAATTCATGTAATTTTATGGCATGGCTAAAATCAGTGCAACTTTCTGTGTTTTATTTATCGCTATGGCCTTTGCATTTATTCAGGGATGTGATGATAAAGAGGATGAGGTTTATCCTGAAATCAAGGTTTCACAACCCTTAAACGGAGTTAATTTCGAAAATGGCGATACGATTAGTTTTCAGGCAACATTTAGTGATAACGCCAAACTTCAGTCGGTTGAAATTGTACTTGTTGACAAAAACAATATTGCAGTGCTGCCCAACCTCAGCCTGATGCCAGATAAAAACCCCTTCAGCCTTATTGGCAGTTATATTATTTCTGACCCTTTGCTTCCGGGAGGAGTTTATCAGCTCAGGTTCCGGGCTTCGGATGGGACAAACGTCACCAACCACTTTGTTGATATTCAGATTTATGAACTGCAACAGCAATTGCTTTATCCACTTATTGTTACCCATCCTGAAACCAGCCGTTGGTCAGTATACAGACTTACAGCTGCAAACTTATGGAAAGAAATATATTCTTACACTGGCGATTATGTAGGTTCAGCAGTAAATTCGGCAGCATCACAATTTTACACATGCGGAATTGCACAATCGGATCTTACTGCGGCTAAACTTCCGGAAGGAGGATTTCTCTGGAATGTAAAACCACAAATTCATCAGTCGATGCGCTGGTTCGAAGGCATCACATTCAACAACAATATGCTTTACGTTTCGTGTGCTGAAGGGAACATCCGCGGCTACGATAAAACGGGAACTGAAATCTACAAAACTGAGACTTACTCAAATGCAATTCCTTCTCTTTCAGTTACAACTAAAAATTATGTTGTCGCTTACTTCAGGGACAATTTCAGCAACAGTAATATGCTGGTTGCATTTCATAACGAAGGAGGCAAAATGATTCACAACAAATTTATTCTCACCGGCCCAATCGGGTTACACCATTTAAATTATGATAAAGTACTGGTTTTCAGCAATAGTAACGGAGAAGGTGAAATCTCACTTTATAATGGAGCAGATAATACTTTTTCGTCGTTGTACCATTTTCGGGAAGGAACATTTTTCGAAACAGCTTTTTTAGACAGTGATAATTACATAATCTCTGGAAGTTCAGGACTTTTCTGGTACCGGATGAGTAAGAACAGTTTAATTTCAATTGCGCCACACCTTATAAATTGTCAGGTTGCCTGCGACCCACTCGACCAGCTAATATATGTAAGTCAAAATTCAATGCTTAACGTGCTGGACTTTTCAACAGGTTCTCTAATACAAAGTTATACTTTGCCAGGTTCGGCTGTTGATCTGCATCTTGTTTACAACAAATAAAAACATAAAAATTGAAAACGATTTTACTCGAAACCACTGCCGATGGCTCGCACACGTTATTCGTGCCCGAACTGAAAGAACATTACCATTCCACAAACGGAGCTTTACAGGAATCGGAACAGGTTTTTGTTCAAAATGGATTATACCATATCCCTAATTGCCTGAAAGAGATTAACCTGCTCGAAATCGGTTTCGGGACCGGCCTTAACGCATTGCTTACCGTTTTGGAAGCGAAAAAGCAGCGGAGAAAAATTAATTATGTTGCCGTTGAGCCAGAACCTGTTGACATGGAAATTATTAAAACTCTTAATTTCCCCGAAATTATTGGCGGCACCGAAGCTTCTGGATATTTCCGCAAACTTCATGAGGCAGGCTGGGTTTACCCGTCGTTTCTCAGCGACTATTTCATTATCAGTAAAATACAGGCAAAGCTTGAAGATATAACGCTGCGTGATCAACAATTTCATCTTGTATATTTTGATGCTTTCGGACCTGATGTACAACCGGAATTGTGGACTGAACAGATTTTCAACCAGCTATACAAATGCTTGAAACCCGATGGCGTTCTGGTAACATACAGTTGCAAAGGAATTGTAAAACGCGCTTTGATAGCCGCAGGGTTCAGTATTGAAAAACTTCCCGGACCAGCAGGAAAAAGAGAAGTTTTAAGAGCAGTGAAAATTGGCGGAAAAGGATGCCATGTGCCTGAATAAAAGTTCTTTATAAATAGTAGACTTTTTTTTCGGGATTACACACTTTTATACCATAAACAGATCAAAACATGATACAACACATCAAAACTCCAACTGCGATTAAAGCAGCAGGGAATAAAGAGAAAAGAATTGAAGAGTTTTTCGGAAGGGTTAATTCCGGAACAGCTAAGGTAAGTATTGCCCGTATGAATAGCCCCGAAGGGTGGATTGAGCCTGGACAAACTCCGGAATTTGACGAATATACAATTGTTTTAAAAGGTTCGTTGCAAATTGAAACCCGGGAAGGTAATTATACCGTTTCTGAAGGTGAAGCCATTTTAACCGGCAAAGGCGAATGGGTGCAGTACAGCAGTCCGTTTGCCGGGGGAGCAGAGTATATCGCAATTTGTTTGCCTGCTTTCTCTATGGAGTTGGTGAAAAGGGATGAATAATCCTCTGTTCGTTAAGATCCAAGTTCCAAAACCCAAATTCCAAATACCAGGGCCCAAATCGTAAATCGTACTTCGCATATTTCAAATCTCAAGTCCCAAAACCCAAATTCCAAATTCCAAATTCCAAGACCGGCAGGGCGAAACTTCCTGGAATATAACACTTGATTTTTAAAATAAGGCTACTAAAAGGTTCAAGCTATTTCATTTGCAAAAAAAGACCGGTAAAATAATTTTACCGGTCCGGTGAACTTATAGAGAAAGATGTCAGGCTGAAGGATTACAATAATAACTAACCAAAACTATTAAAAATTCCTCCTTCATCCTGAAATCCCGATTATTTTCCGGAAGGAATAAGTACTTTGTCAATTGCATGAACTACTCCGTTCGAACCTTGTACATCAGCAATTATAACATTTGTGTTTCCATTGAGAACAACACCTTTACCAACATTTACTGAAATGTTAGTTCCCTGTAGAGTAGGAATATTCCCATTCATGAGACCCGAAGAAACATTATTTCCGGATACTACATGGTAAAGAAGAATCGGGGTTAACTGCTCAGCAGTAAGAGCATCCACACCACTTACGCCTAATGCTGTAAACAATGCTGAAAAAGCGTCGTTAGTTGGAGCAAATACAGTGAAAGGACCTGCACCGCTTAAGGTTTCTGCCAATCCTGCTTTTACAACTGCCGAAACAAGGGTTGTGAAAGCGCTGTTATTCAATGCTATACCAACCACTGTTGGAGGAAGAAGGACTTTATCGATCACATGAATGACGCCATTGGTTCCAACTACATCAGCCAGTACAACCGAAGCGCTGTTATTTATTTTTACTCCCGAAGCAGTATTTAAATAAATATCCATTGGCTGCGACATATAGGCGCTCAGCGTTTTGGCATATCCTGTAGGAACCTGGCTGGCATACACTGTGCTTCCAAGAACATGATACAACAAAATTGGTTTCAGGTCTTCAGGAACCGAAGTAAGTTGAGCAAAAGCATCGTTTGTTGGTGCAAAAACCGTGAAAGTACCGGCAGGATCACTCAAAGCCGGAACCAGTCCTGCGCCTGATAAAGCAGAAACAAGCGTAGTGAAACTGCTGTTGGCAACTGCAAGATCAGCAACTGTAGGAGGCAACAACACTTTGTCGATTACGTGAATAACGCCGTTGGAAGCCTGAATATCCGCAGATGTTACATTGGTAGCACTATTAAGTTTAACACCGCTTGCCACATCAACTTTAAGAGAAACAAAACGACCACCTACAGCAGGACTGAGGGTTGAAACATAACCGCTGCTCAATCCGGTTGAAACAGCTTTTGAGCCTAATACATGGTATAAAAGAATAGGGCGAAGAGCATCACCACTCAATTGGTCGATACCTGAAACACCTAACTGGGTGAAAAGAGCAGTAAAAGCAGCGTTTGTAGGAGCAAATACAGTATAAGTTCCTGCCTGGCTGAGAGTGGTAGCGAGATCAGCTTTGGTAAGCGCCTCGACAAGAATTGAGAATTGGGGATCAGCCGAAGCTATAGCAGCAATACTCTTTGGAGTGTCAACCATGTTATCATCATTGTTGTCGTCTTTTTCGCAGGAAGTTAATGTGAACATTCCGATGCCGATAACAGCTATTAAGGTAATAATGGATTTTAAGTTTCTTTTCGTTTTCATGTTTTTATATGTTTATTGGTTTGTTGAGAATAAAAACATTGAAAAATCATTTTTGTTTAATCTTTTACTACTTTTATTAAACATTATTTTGGCAAATTATTCTTATACAGCTCATTTATAACATTTTATATATTAATAAATATTTTTATGATTAATATTATTTAACTTTTGTTAACACAATCCTAAATTATGATAAACAAAAAAAACGCAGAAATAATATCTGCGCTTTATCTTAATTCATCACTTTGAATTACAAAACCAACGGGTTTATCCTTAACTAAATTTTTACAAAAGAATTTGTTGCGCTTTCGTATTTCATATTAAAAATCCCTGCAGCCTGCATGCTGTTTATTGTACTCCGCACCGTTTTAATACGTTGGTTGTAGTTTACTTCGCCTATTGAACAAAGATTTGCAAATGCAAGGTCATAATTCCCGTTTGTGCTAAGGGCGTTGGCAATACGATCGTTTTTAGCACGCCCCTGATGCCTGATATCGCAGATTACCTGACATACTTTTGCCGGAGCGCCATTTAGTCCAAACCGCTTATTATACTCAACCATATTATTTTTAAAATGCTGAATGGCAGTTTCGACCTGAATTTTACGATGATCAGCATCGTTAGATGCCCAATGAATCATTCGGGCCGAACATATCAATTCCTGGTTTTCAATCTCTGACAACGATGGATTGAGGTAATCCATAAGAGCCTGTGTGGATGCATCGCTTTCCAGTTGAGAAAGGGTTCCGTTCGAATTTTTATAAAATATCCGTGTATCTTTAAGTAAAAGTTTTGGGAAATAATCAGCGGCAACAGGAAGCATCAGGAGTTTTTTAAAGAACTTTACAAAATCACCATTAGGTACATGTGCTGCATATTGCATAAAACTGAACGTAAACTTCGCCCTGTCATAGGTATTTAAACAGGTGTAAGAACCTTTGCTTTCGGCCATGGCAGTGGGATGAATAAAATATGCCCAGAAACCGAAATCTGCAGTATAATCTGCCGGATTGTAAACCAGTCCTGGTAAGGCCTGCGTATTATATAGCCCGAAATTGCCATCGTACATGGTTCGGTTAGCAACAAAAAATTTAGGTTGAGTGCTTCCATTTAACCTGGCCGAATAAGCTGTCCGCCCATTGGCAAGCACTCCGCTCGAAAGTGAAAAATCATGTGGCATAGATCAGAAATTTTAGGTTTATACTGATATAAATGATTTTGTTAAACTATGCTTATAATACTGCGCCCGGGCTGATATCACGTCTGATCAAACTTTCCGAACCGGAAAGACACCTCAAAGGCGCGTTGTGCTATTCTGCCTTAGTTTCAAACTTCAGTATAACAATCGAAACTCACTTTTTCCTTAATCCATACGAAAAAGCATTTTTTCAGGAAAAATGAACCTGATTTATTCCAAAATCACCAGTTAAAATTGCGATATAAAAAAAAGAGATATTCTGGTGTAAAAGGATGTAAGCGGACTTTACCGAATAGTAAAACCAACATATCCCTGCAAAGGACAATACTGGATATCCGCATTTTCGACCCAGGCATGCGAAGGACCTTGCTTACATAAAGAAATGAATAACTGCAATTGCTCTGCGTCTCCTTCTGCTTCTACATACACTTTTCTGTCGGGCAGGTTTTTAACAAAGCCATTAATAGCAAGCAAATCCGCTTTCTGCTTCACAAAATACCTGAATCCAACGCCTTGAACGCGACCGTGGATAGTAAGGATTGCTGCCTGTTTCATTTTCATTTTTCGGATTGCGGAGTACAGATTTCGGACGTTAAATCCTGAATATTGGATATAGTTCGCAGCGACTAATTATAACATTTTCAACTTTCAAAATATCAAATTATCCCATCAAGGTGTTTCCAGGAAACTACTTTAAACCCTTTAAATTGAAAAGATTCATCGCCACCGGAAATAATAATTTTTTCAACCGGTTGATCGGTTACAAGACGATCAATAAATTTAATCCCTTTCAGTGAATCTTCACGAAAAGTCCTTGCAGACTTGATTTCTATCAGTGACAGTACTTTGCCTTCACTGATGCAATCAATTTCGTTTCCGTTGTTGTCACGAAAAAACCACAGATTTGGCGTCTTCGCACCATGAATACGTTGCTTGAACAGTTCCATCACAATGAAGTTTTCGAACAGGCTGCCTTTCAGGTAATGGGTTTCGAGTTGCACAGGCTCCCTGATATTGAGTAACCATGAAGCCAAACCCGTATCAGTAAAATAGAGTTTGGGTGATTTTATAATTCGCTTGCTGAAGTTATTGTAGTATGGGTGAAAAAGGCAGATAATATAACTTGCTTCCAGAAGCGAAATCCAGCCTTTGGCTGTATTCACACTTATCCCGGTATCTTTAGCCAGCGAACTGTAATCGAGCAGCTGACCAGTGCGGCCTGCACACAGCCTGACAAAATTAGTGAACTGGTTCAGGTCGCGAATATTCAGGATTTGCCTTACATCGCGCTGTACATAGGTTTCAAAATAAAAAGGATAAAAGTCGGCTGGTTCAATCTGCTGATCATAAATTCTTGGATAGAATCCTCTGAATATCAGCTCTTCGTAGGTTTTTGGCAAAGCCAGTCCTGCGGAAGATAGCTCTTGCATGTCGAAAGGAAATAATTTCAACACAGCTGTTCGCCCGGCAAGGGATTGCGAAACTTTTTCCGACAAAAGCATACTTTGCGAGCCGGTAAGCACAAATTGACCATTGATTTTATTTCTGTCGACAATTTCCTGTATGTATGAGAGTAGCTGAGGAACATGCTGAACTTCATCGAGTATCATATTTCGAGTATCGGGAAGGAAAAAACCTGCAGGATCACTAAGTGCCCGCTGCCTTACATCAGGATTCTCGAAGTTAAGATACTTATGCTCCGGGAATACGGATTGCACTAGTGTTGTTTTTCCCGATTGCCTTGGACCAGTAATTGTAATTACAGGGTATTTACCTCCGAGACGAAAGAGTTCATTGGAAAGGGATCTTTTAATCATTGGTAATTATTATACAATTATGCAATATTAATGCAAATATGTATACTTATTACTTTTTAAAGTACATTTTTTCCTTCTTCAGTATTCCTCTGATTAAAGCTTTTTGTATTTGAGCATCAGTATGTTTTTGCATTTTAACTTACACAGTGGTTTGCGAATTTCGGATCTTAATAAAAATCTAATACGTCAAAAACATTCACCCTAAGGATTGAGTCTTTTGGTTATCAAATGCTCCACAATGAGAAATAATTTTTGTGGTGCAACGGTTCGCCATGGCAAATCGTCGAACTTCCCTCCCATCGCCATATAATAATCGAGGTGACCTGCTTCGAACTCCTGCACCACATGGTGTCGGAAATTAACACATACAATCCAGCCATCGCCCAATTCATCGAACCATTCCTGGTAGTAATCGGCGTCCGAATAATGGAAATTCAGAATATTTTCACCTATTAGTATGTATTTGTTGATGCCTTGTTCCAAAAGGAATTCGACCACATTCCTGTAAAGAAACATAATATCATTATACAGGCAATCGTTCCATTCGCCGATAAACTCGATAATACAGAAACCCTTATCATAATCAACAAACAGTATTTTCAGGTAAAGCGTTTCCGAACCGATATAATCCCATTGCGGGTGAATAAGGTAATTATAAACCTGCCCGGTAAATTCGAACTCGCTATACTCACGCCCATAAAAAGGTGAGCGCTCATCCTCATCAGCAATATAAAGATTGCGCCAGCTGTAATAAGGTTCTAAATCGTGCATCTATTTGGGATAAAAGACTTTTAAATCATTGAAACAAGATGGCAGATTCGATGTTCAAAGCCTAACAAAAGTATTATACTGATATGCAGGAACTACTATTTTTTCTTGAATTCCGGTGTAATTGCATAGGAACGGGTAACCGAATGAGCTGTAAAAAAACCAACACCGCCATTGCTAATATTGCCTTTAATATTTGCAGGAGGGCCACTGAAAAGAGGATTTGAACCGAACAACTCTGTTTGAGCTTCAACCAGGAAACTAAAGTACTCGTTTCCGATGTTATTTACTTCTGTCACAATAGTATCGCCAGGCTTTAATCCCTGTTCAGGATTGCCCTGGTCGAGGTAGGCTATTGGCAAGCCATTTGTATAATTGCCATTAAAGAACAAATCATCGGTTATTAACCATTCGTCGAGCGTATCGGTAAGCAAAACCTGATCTTTATATAAAAGGAATCGATAAAAATCGACCGTAGGTGGCTCCTGCACAAAGCATTTCACTTCCCAAACTCCGTAATCGGACCATTCGGGATGGAACAATAAACTGATTGAATCAAGTGAAGTAACCGCGTTTAATGTAGAAGTGGCTGCATAAGAATCATTTCCGCCGATTGCATCAGCTAGTTTAATGTTCAGCGAATAGGTCTTGCCCGGGATGCCGAATACTGAAGGTGCTGTATAATATACTCCAGGGGATTCTTCCGTTAAATCAAATACCTGAGTTCCGTCGGATATTGTAACCAGGGCGCCGGTAACAAGCGGTGCAGGCTGGTTGTAATAATAACTCGAAGTTGTTGTAAGAACCACCTTATGACTCATTGTATCAGTCGTAATTGAACCATCTACAACCAGTCGGGTATAACTTTCGTCGAGCTCTATTTCGATCCTTTCGGTACACGAAACAGCTATGATTGAAAGTAAGGAAAACAGGAAAATATTTTTTTTTGCATTCATTGTATTCTTGATAATAGGGTTAGAAGCAAATGGGTTCATCAGAATTTAAAATTATAAGTCAACGCAGGAATTATTGAAAACAGGTAGGTTTTTTCGGCGTAGGTAACATTCGGATCTGTACTATCCTGCGAAAAATTTATCGACCAGGCATTATGCCTGTTATAAGCATTGTAGATTGACAGATTCCATTCGCCATGCCATTTTTTTCCTGGTTTTTCTTTTCCTTTAAGGGAAACCGATAAGTCGAGACGATGATAATCAGGCAAACGGTAAGCATTACGATTTGAATAGATGGGAAGGATTGCGTTGCCAATAACAGCTCTTCCGGTAGGGAAAGTAACTGGCAAACCTGTTGCATATGTCCATATAAATGAAGCAGATAAACGTTTGGCAAAATCATAGTTAGCCACAATATTTATAGCATGTGGCTTATCGTAAGGAGCATTATACTGGTTTCCGTCGTTAATTTCGGGAATAATCCGAAACGAGCGCGAATAGGTATAACTTACCCAACCTGTTAATTTTCCTTCATTTTTCCGGATCATGGTTTCAATGCCATAGGAATAACCGCGGCCAATGCGTAATTCGCCTTCGAGGTAAGGATTGAGCAACAGCATGGCATGGTCGCGAAAATCGATGACACTGCTGTATTTCTTATAATATGTTTCAGCCGAAACTTCATACATATTATTACTCAGATTGCGGAAATAACCAATACCAACCTGGTCGCACAGCTGAGGTTTAACATTGGGTGTAGCCGGGAACCATATATCGAGCGGAGTGCCTGAAGTGGAATTTTGCGCTAATGTAAGATACTGTGCCGTATGCGAATAGCTTCCTTTAATGGATGAAACATCGTTAAGCATGTAGGTAAAAGCAATACGGGGCTCAAGGTTGGTATATAAGTTAAAAGAATCACCTCTTTTATAAACCGTGCTATCGATAGGTTCGTAGTTCGAATCATAATTATAATATGTTCCGGGACCAACATTCTGAAACATAGCGAGCCGTAAACCGTATTTTAAAGTAAGCTTTGGCATAACTTTATATTCGTCGGACACATAGGCACTATACTCATAGGCATACTCTGCAGGTAAAACAAACTCGGAAAAAGCAGTTTCGCTTCCAAGTCCTTTTGCCGTTCCCGGAAAGAATTCATGAAACATAGCTGTTACTCCGTATTTAAGTGTGTGTTTATCAGTTAAATAATGCGTGAAGTCAAAGCGTGTCGAATAGTCGCGCATCATCGATGTCCAGTTGAAAGAGGTTGCTTCGCCTTCAGGAGTCCCGAGTTCGTAATTGTACCGCGAATAGATCAGGCTGAAATTGAAAAAGAGTTTTTTGGTAAAAAGATGATTCCAGCGGAACGAGGCAATTTGGTTTCCAAAACCCATGGATGCAAACTGATTTTTAAATGTATCGCGACCTGAATAACCCGAAAGATAAAGCCTGTTGTTTTCGTTTATCATATGCGAAAGCTTCAGGTTAAAATCGTAGAAAAACAGTTTATTGTCGCGGACGGCCTCATCTTTCGCAAAAGGCAGAAACAAATCAGCATACGTGCGCCTTCCTGAAACAAGGTAAGTTGTACGATCCTTTATAATCGGGCCTTCAAGAGTCAGTTTGCTCGAAACGGTACCAACACTTCCTGAGAGACCGATTTTTTTTGAGTTACCATCCTTCATCCGCACATCTAGGAGCGAAGAAAGTCTGCCTCCGTATGCAGCCGGAATATCACCTTTGTAAAGAGTGACTTCTTTTATTGCATCATTGTTGAAAACAGAAAAGAATCCCATCAGGTGCGAAGCATTATGAATTGTAGCCTCATCCAAAATAATAAGGTTTTGGTCCGAACTTCCACCGCGAACGCTGAAACCTGTTGATCCTTCGCTGGTTGCCTGCACACCGGGCATAAGTTGAATTACTTTTACAATGTCAATTTCACCTAATAAGGCAGGCACTTTACGTATGGTTTTTATATCGAGCTTAGCCATGCTCATTTCAGGCGCACGTACATTTTCGTCAGTCCGTTTTCCGGTTATCAACACCTCGCCGAGTTCAAGTTCAACGGGCTTCAGGTTAATTTCTGCGGCCAGATTTTTAGTGAGGTTAATAACTTTCTCCTGGGTTTCGTATCCAACATAAGAATAACGGATTGTGTATTTGCCTGGAGCAAGGCTAAGCGAATAAAAACCATAAACATTTGTAACTACGCCTGTTTTATTCTCATTGCAAAACACCGTAACACCAACCAGCATCTCGCCATTCGACTCATCGCGGACATATCCGCTCAATGCATATTTTAAGGAGTTGTCATCCCCATCCGGTATCGAATACGCCGGACCGGAACTCAGGATAATTAAAAACGAAGTGATGATAAATATGAAGAATCGCATATTATTTATGTTGTAAGCCAATGAATTGTTGGTATTGTACATAACGGATCAAACGAGAAAATGTTACTTAAAATGTATGGTTTAATATTATGAATTGATTAAGGATAAATTTTCCCAAATGAATTCATACTGTTTTTGAATCGGGATCAGATATCAAAACAAGTTTATGCCCGAAAGACAGGTATATTCAACAAAGGTTGGAAGGAATTGGAAAATCTTAAAATAAAATTATCTGAATGCCGCCATAAGCAGGTTGATATCCTGAAATGGGAGATGGAACGAATCACTGAGAAATTTATTGGTCGAAATACCATTATATAAGTAAACACCTTGCCGCACTCCATAATCGGAATGCAGCACCTTTTCTACCCCACCCTCTTCGCCAAAGCGCAAAAGTATGGGCGACAGAAAATTACTTAACGCATAAGAGGCCGTATGAGGAACTTTTGAAGCAATATTTGGGACACAGTAATGGGTAACGCCATATTTCTTGAAGACAGGATTCCTATGGTCGGTTACTTCCGATGTTTCGAAACATCCACCCTGATCGATACTCACATCAATAATAACGGCACCTGATTTCATATGCTGCACCATTTCTTCAGTTACAACAACAGGAGTCCGGCCATAAGCGCTGTGAATAGCGCCGATTACAACATCAGCTGACCGCAAAGCATTCATCAAAACCCTTGGCTGAATCATTGAAGTATAAACCCTGGTATTGAGATTGTTCTGTAAGCGGCGGAGTTTATACACAGAATTATCGAAAATTTTCACAAAAGCACCCATTCCCAATGCGGCGCGGGTTGCATATTCGCCTACGGTGCCAGCGCCCAGGATCACAACTTCGGTGGGTGAAATCCCTGAAAAACCACCGAGCATTTTTCCCCTTCCATATTCGGGATTGCTCATATATTCGGCGGCGACCAACATAGAAGTATTTCCTGCAATTTCGCTCATTGCCCTTATAACAGGAAAAGTACCGGCTTTATCCTGCACATATTCAAATGCCAGGGCAGTAATACGTTTTGCGAGTAAACGCCTGAAATACTCTTCATTTATGGCCGAAGTATGAATGGAAGAAATGATGGTTTGCTTGCTACCAATCATTTCAATTTCTTCGAATGTAGGAGGAGCTATTTTAAGTACTATATCGGAACTGAATATTTTCCGGGTATCGAAACTTATTTCCGCACCCATCTCAGCATATTCAGTATCAGCAAAATGGGCCGCTTTGCCGGCATCGGCTTCAATAAGTACCTGGTGCCCGTGATGCACCAGCAATCCAACAGCATCCGGATCGAGTGGGATACGATTTTCGGAGAATGCACATTCTTTTGGAACGCCAATAACAAGCGATTTCTGTCCGCGTTGCACTTCGAGCCGCTCTTCCTGCGGCATCAGCTGCCCCGAATGGAATATACCCGAGTAATTATTTTGTGTCATATCCGAATCATTTCAACAATCAGAATGTAATGGTGCGTGTACTGCCATCCTGCGAAACCACAATATTTACATGAACGGTTTCTTCAGGTAACAAATTTACGATTTTTTCGGGCCATTCGAGCAGGCAGTAATTCCCACTGTAAAAATAGTCCTCGTAACCGATTTCAAGCATCTCTGTCCATGATTTGATGCGGTACAAATCGAAATGAAATACACTACCAGTATCTCTTGTAAGATACTCATTCACAATAGCAAAGGTTGGACTGGTAACCGTATCGGTAACATTTAATAAATTGCAGATTGTTTTGATGAACGTTGTTTTTCCTGCACCCATTTCGCCATGAAAAGCAAAAATTCTTTTGTCCTTGTGATACTCAATAAGGCAGGAAGCAATTGCAGGAAGTTCATCCGGAGTTTGACAGGTATAAATTTCAGCCATGCGTACTGATTAGTTTGTTTTATTGGAAATTGCGTATTTAACTGGAGAAAAGCTCTGTTATTTGTAGTAATTGAAGTTCAAAACATGTCAGATACCTTCTCCCAAATCATCGTATTAAGGATGAAAGTATGAGTAAAACCATCCAATCATGCAGAACCATCAACCCATTTTTTATTTCGGCTTCATATAAATAAACGGGATCATCATTTCCTCCATCGAAATGCCGCCATGCTGAATAGTATCGCGGTAGTACTGAACGTAATGGTTGTAGTTGTTAGGATACGCGAAGAAATCGTCGCCACGGCAAAAAACATAAGCCGAACTTACATTGGTGCGCGGTAAAAATGCTTCGGCAGGATTTTTTACTTCAAACACTTCATTTTTATTAAAGTTCAGACTTTTACCATTTTTATACCTGAGATTGGTATTGGTAGTTCGATCGCCTATAACTTTTACCGGGTTACCAACTCTTACTGATCCGTGGTCGGTTGTAATAATAAGCGGTATTTTTTTTGCTGCCAAAAATTTGATGATGTCGAGTAGCGGCGAATGCTCAAACCAGCTAACTGTCAGCGAACGGTATGCAGGTTCATCGTCGGCAAGTTCGCGTATCACTTCCATTTCGGTGCGGGCATGCGAAAGCATATCCACGAAATTGTAAACAATTACGTTAAAACGATTCGCCATGAGGTTCGGCAACGTGTCAACAAGTTTACGACCTGCATTCAGATTCAGGATTTTGGTGTACGAATATTTAATATCGTAACCAAACCGTTTCAGGTTTTCACCTAACAATTCGCCTTCAAACTGATTTTTACTGCCTTCCTCATCCTCGTTAACCCAGTATTTAGGATATTTCTTAGCTATTTCACTGGGTAAAAGTCCGGAGAACAAAGCATTACGGGCATACTGGGTTGTAGTTGGCAAAATGCTGTAATACAAGTCGTCACGCTCAACCCTGTAATATTCTTCAAAAATAGGTTGAAGCATTTTCCACTGATCGTAACGCAGGTTATCGATCAATATCATAAACATCGAACTGTTTTCCTTAATCAGGGGCAGGACTTTTTCGCGCAAAAGAGTATGCGACTGAACTGGTTTTTCAGCAGTGCGTCCATTAAGCCAATCGAGGTAGTTACGTTCAACATATTTACAAAAAACCTGGTTGGCTTCCACTTTCTGCGAACGCATGATATCTACAATACTCTGATCCTGAGCTTTTTCAAGCTCAAGTTCCCAGTAAATAAGTTTTTTATAAATTTCGGTCCATTCGCTGAATTCGAGCCTGTTACTGATTTCCATTCCAATATTCCGGAATTGCTGCTGGTAAGCATGAGTGGTTTTTTCACTTACAAGACGCTTATTATCAAGATTCTTCTTAACACTTAGCAATATCTGTTTGGGATTAACCGGTTTAATTAAGTAATCGGAAATGCTGGCACCGATTGCATCCTCCATAATATGCTCTTCCTCACTTTTGGTGATCATAACCACCGGCAGGTTCGGATAGCTGGCTTTAATGATCGAAAGTGTCTCAATACCCGATAATCCGGGCATATTTTCGTCGAGGAAAACGATGTCAACCGATTGGCTTTTTAAAAGATCAACTGCCTCGTCGCCATTATTGGTAGTTAATACTTCATACCCTTTGTCCTTCAGAAACATGATATGAGGTTTCAGGAGATCAATTTCATCGTCGGCCCACAATATTATTCCGTTTTCCATGTTCATTTTATTATGTGTTTATATAACAATCGGTAATGGCATTTGTTATCTTTGCGAAAATAGCAAACAACTGTTTTAACAAGCCTTCCGATAAGCAATACTAATGCTTAACAAACTCCTTTTATTGTGTCGGATTCCCAATTAGCCTGACTTTTATACAAATTTAACATAATAGTGTGACAACTGCTTCTGCCTTTAAACGAAAAATAATAAACGACCCGCTTTATGGCTTTATAACTATTGCCGACAAGCTGGTATTTGATGTAATTGAGCATCCGTTTTTTCAGCGCCTGCGCAGGATTGAGCAATTAGGACATGCTTCCATGGTTTATCCCGGTGCAATGCACACACGGTTTCATCATGCGCTGGGAGCCATGCACCTTATGAGCCTGGCTATTGAAACCTTGCGATCGAAAGGTTTTCACATATCAAATGAAGAAGCCCAGGGTGCTACACTTGCTATCCTGCTTCATGATATAGGTCACGGACCATTTTCTCATGCGCTTGAACATCATATTGTTACCGAAATTTCGCACGAAGAAATCACTTCGATGTTCATGAAGCAAATGAACATTGAATTCAACAATAAGCTTGATATTGCTATTGCGATTTTCGAAAACAAGTATCCGCGAAAGTTTTTACATCAGTTGGTTTCGGGGCAACTTGATATGGACCGCCTCGACTATTTAATGCGCGATAGTTTTTACACCGGTGTAAACGAAGGAGTTATAAGCACCGACCGGATTCTGAAAATGCTCACCGTTGACAATGACGAACTGGCTGTTGAATTAAAAGGAATTTATTCGATTGAGAAATTTATTGTCGCACGACGATTGATGTACTGGCAGGTTTATTACCATAAAACGGTTCTTGCTGTCGAATATATGCTCATCAGTATATTAAACCGTGCCAGGGAACTTGTAAAAAATGGCAGGGAATTGCCATGCTCATCAGCATTGAAGTATTTCCTTGCCCGGCAAGTCAGTAAGGAACAGTTTAATGCTTCACCCGATATTTTAATGAAATTTGCAGCGCTTGATGATTATGATATTCATCATGCGGTAAAAGAATGGTCGGACGACAGTGATCCTATACTTAGTTTATTATGTAAATCGTTAATGAACAGGAAACTTTTCAGGGTTGTAATAAATACAGAACCTTTTACTGAAGAAAAAACGGCGCAGATAAAAAACAGAATCATAGAAAGGCTAAAATTGAGCGGTGACGAATACAAGTATTTTATCGGACAGGGAGAAATATCAAACAGTGCTTACGATCCGGGCAGCGACCGTATAACCATCGTTGACAAAAATGGTGAGCGCTGGGATATTTCGGGCCTTTCGGAACAACTCAATATTGCAGTTTATAATAAAACTGTTTCAAAGTTCTTCACTTACTTCCCTAAGTGGGCAGACCTCTGACATACCTGATCAAATGGATGTTATAAACATGTGAATCCCTTTGTAAATAAATATATCTATATTTGCAAACTTTTTTAAATCAACCGGAATTAACATTATTTGATCCTGATGGAATTTACTGCAAAAGAAATCGCTGGCCTGGTAGGCGGCACTATCGACGGAAACCCTGATGTAAAAGTTAACCGATTAGCAAGGATCGAAGATGGCGAACCCGAGGCATTAAGTTTTCTGGCAAATCCGAAATACTACCCTTACATTTACAACACACGATCGTCAATAGTATTGGTACAGAGCGAATTTGAAGCAGAGCAACCGCTTACATGCACACTTATCCGCGTTAACGATCCATACACGGCTTTTGCCAACCTATTGGAGATTTACGATAAGATGCGAAAAGGTAAAACAGGAACGTCTTCCTTATCGTCCATTGCAAAATCGGCCAAAATCGGCAGCAATGCTTACGTAGGCGATTTTGTTGTTATCAGCGATAATGTAGTTATTGGTGATGATGTAAAAATATTCCCTCATTCATTTATCGGCGAAAATGTACGCATCGGTTCAGGAACTACTATTAATCCGGGAGTAATTATATACTACGATTGCACCATAGGCAACGAATGCACCATTCATGGAGGTTCGGTGATTGGTGCCGATGGATTCGGTTTTGCACCTCAAAGTGACAACAACTATAAAAAAGTTGCCCAGATCGGTAATGTTATAATCGAAGATAACGTAGAAATCGGAGCTAATACTACTATTGATCGTGCTACACTCGGATCCACCATAATCCGCAGAGGTGTTAAACTCGATAACCTGATACAGGTAGGGCACAATGTGGAAATAGGAGAAAACACAGTAATTGCCGCTCAAACCGGGATTGCAGGATCAACCAAAGTAGGGAAAAACTGCATGTTGGGAGGCCAGGTTGGTTTAGCCGGACATATAGTTATTGCCGATGATGTAAAAATCGGGGCACAGGCAGGATTAGCAAGCGGTGTTACTAAACCAGGAAGCATATTGCTTGGAGCGCCGGCAATTGAAATCAGCAGGTTTCGAAGAATTATCGCCATTTTCAACAATCTCGACAAATTATATTACAGGATAGGCGATCTTGAAAAAACCATCAAACAGTTGCAAGCCGAAAACGCAGGCGCTGAAAAAAACATCTAAATCTTACAAGTTTACTTATACACAAATATGTTTGACAAACAACGTACTATCAAGGAGCCCGTTACAATAAAAGGCTCCGGTTTACATACAGGAAAACAGGTTACTTTAACGTTTAAACCAGCCCCGTCCGACCACGGAATAAAATTCTGCAGGACCGATATCGAAAACAAACCGGTTATTGATGCCATTGCTGATTATGTTGTTGATACTTCTCGCGGCACAACACTCGAATTTCAGGGCGTACGACTTGTAACTATTGAACATGTTATGGCTTCAGTTGCCGGATTAGGTATTGACAATATACTGGTAGAAGTCGATAACGAAGAAATGCCGATTATGGACGGCAGCGCGCGATTTTTTGTGGCAGCTCTCGATACCGCCGGAATAGTTGAACTTGATGCCACCCGCGAATATTTCGAATTCAGAAGCACACTTACACTTACGGATACAAAACGAAAGAGTGAAATGGTTCTCGTTCCCGACGATAACTTCCGACTTTCGGTAATGATCGATTTCGAGACACGTATACTTGGAACTCAATATGCATCAATCGCTGATATTGAAGATTTCAGAAATGAGATTGCCGATTGCCGCACTTTTGTTTTCCTGCATGATCTTGAATACCTTATTAACAACAATCTGATAAAAGGTGGCGATGTAAGTAATGCCATTGTTTTTGTTGAACGCCTGCTTAGCGAAGCTGAACTCGACAGCCTTGCCAAACATTTCAACAAACCTAAAATCACAGTGCTGAAAGAAGGAATTTTGAATAACCTGGAACTTCGTTTTCACAACGAACCTGCAAGGCACAAACTTCTTGATGTAATCGGCGACCTTGCACTTGTTGGAATGCCGCTTAAAGGACATATTATAGCAACCCGTCCGGGACACCTGGTAAACACGAATTTCGCAAAACTTATCCGCGAGCACATTAAAAACAGTCCGAAAGGCCCGAATATCGACCTCACAAGCAAACCTGTTTACGATATAAATGATATCAAACGCATACTGCCCCACCGTCCGCCATTTCTCCTTGTGGATAAGATTATGGAAATAAATGACAAACATGTTATCGGGGTGAAGAATGTAACAATGAACGAAGCCTTTTTTGTTGGCCATTTCCCTGATGAGCCTGTAATGCCAGGTGTACTTCAGGTTGAAGCAATGGCCCAGACAGGTGGAATTTTCGTGCTGCATTCACTTCCCGATCCGGAAAACTACATCACCTATTTCCTTAAAATGGAATCCGTAAAATTCAGACAGAGAGTTGTTCCCGGCGACACCCTTGTTTTCGTTCTTGAAATGATCACACCCATCCGCCGCGGAATATGTCATATGCGCGGAACAGCATGGGTAGGAAATAAAATTGTTACTGAAGCTGAACTCATGGCTCAGATTGTAAGGAAGAAATAATTTTACCTATAGAAACTTAAACTGTTATGAATCAACCATTAGCATATGTTCATCCCCAGGCTATCGTTGCCAAAAATGTGGTAATCGAACCCTTTGTGAACATTGAAAAAAATGTCGAAATAGGTGAAGGTACCTGGATTGGTTCCAGCGTTACTATTATGGAAGGAGCACGGATCGGTAAAAACTGTCGTATTTTTCCGGGTGCGGTTATAGCTGCTGTGCCGCAGGATTTGAAATATGCAGGCGAGGATTCAATTGTAAGGATAGGCGACAATACCACCATCAGGGAATTTGTAACAATTAACCGCGGCACCAAAGCCAATATGGAAACCGTGGTTGGAAACAACTGCCTCATAATGGCTTATGCTCACATTGCCCACGATTGTATTGTAGGAAATAATTGCATACTTGCAAATTCAGTAGCTTTAGCCGGACATATTACCGTTGAAGATTATGCCATAATCGGAGGTTTATCCGCTGTTCATCAGTTTGTTACCATTGGCCAGCACACGATGATTTCGGGAGGTTCACTAATTCGTAAAGATGTACCGCCGTTTACCAAAGCTGCCCGCGAACCGGTTTCATACGTAGGAATTAATTCGGTAGGTTTACGCAGGCGAGGTTTCTCAAACGAAAAAATTAACGAAATCCAGGATATTTACCGCATAATTTTCCTTAGTGGCTATAATGTGAGCCGTGCAGTCGAAATTGTTGAAACTACCATGCATCCTACTGTTGAGCGCGACGAAATTCTTTCGTTTATCAGCCGTTCAACCCGGGGTATCATGAAAGGATATTCAAAAAGCAGAGAATAAGGCTCCGTTGCATTCATTGCCAGATAACATTCTGATTTAAAACAAACTGGAAGATTCACCAATAAGTTTCAGTTTCCTTTTACTGCACACCTGATAGTATTGTTAAACGTACCAGAGCATTATCAGTCAGGTATTTGTACAAATCTGGTATTATAATAATAAAAATCCCTGAACCAGTTTTTCCATGCATATTTCCCTGAACAAAATAAGCAGAAAATTCAATTACGAATGGATTTTCCGTGATGTGAACTTTGAGTTTGCATCAGGAAATGCTTATGCCATTCTTGGATCCAACGGATCAGGGAAATCAACGCTGCTTCAGATTATTTCGGGTCATCTTCATCCTTCGGAAGGAACAATAAATTATAGCAACAACAAGCAGATTATTGCCATCGAGGATTTTTTCAGGCATGTAACCTATAGCGGCCCATACCTCGAACTTATCGAAGAATTTACATTGGAGGAGATGCTCACTTTCCATCACCGTTTCAGGAAATTCCGCAACGGCATGGACGTAAATGCAGTAATTGACATTACAGGATTAGCCCGTAACCGCAATAAGCCGATTAAATATTTCTCATCAGGCATGAAACAAAGGGTAAGGCTTGCTATTGCATTGCTTTCAGAATCCGATGTGGTATTGCTCGATGAACCGGCAGCCAATCTCGACAGGAAAGCAATTGAATGGTACAGAAGCCTTGTCGCCGAGCACAGCCGCGACCGGATTCTTATTGTTTGTTCCAATTCCCAGAGCGAAGAACATGATTTTTGTACGCAATCCATAGTTATTGACGATTACAAGAATAATGGCAAAGAGAAACAGCAATCAGTGAAAAAGCAAAGCATATAGATTGTACGTTTAAGAATATAAGCCTGAATATATACTTTTATAACAGCTATACGCTACAGCGACACTTCCAGTTACTGGTTTTCAGAATAATACAGACGGTAGCATATAAAAAATCAGGATTTATTGTTTTACAATTATACTTCAATGTTTGCAGTCCGCTTATTCAATTCTCCAAATATGCTCATTACGGAATTATAACTGTATCAGTAAAATGTGTACTTTTGCACCCATTTTAAAAAAGTTTCATACACACACCAAGAACATTTATGGCTACTACTTCTGAATTTCGCAATGGACTTTGCATTGAATTTAATGGTGATCTCTTCAAAATTGTTGAGTTTCAGCATGTAAAACCAGGCAAAGGCCCTGCTTTTGTCCGTACAAAACTCAAAAACCTGAAAACAGGAAAGGTTATCCCTAATACATTCACTGCCGGCGCTCCTATTGATGTTGCCCGGGTTGAACGCCGTCCATACCAGTTTCTTTACAAAGACGAAAATGGTTACAATTTCATGAATACTGAGAATTTTGAGCAAATTTCGATTTCAGAGGAAATGATTGATGGTTATCAGTTTATGAAAGAAGGACAGTTGGTAGAAATGATGATTCATGCTGATACCGAAACCCCTTTAACCTGCGAATTGCCTGCATTTGTTGAGCTGGTAGTTACTTATACCGAGCCTGGTTTCCGTGGCGATACAGCATCCAATACGTTGAAAAAAGCAACCCTTGAAACTGGTGCGATTGTTCAGGTTCCTTTATTTATCGAAGAAGGCACGAAAATCCGCATCGATACACGCGACAACAGCTATTTCGAAAGAGTAAAATAAGAAGCTTGTATTCCAATTTCAGGATTACCGTTATAATGCTTTATATTCATTATTCATGAAATTCCCTTCACCAAAATCACTTGAGGAATTAGCCATCCTGATCGGAGCTTCCTATTGTGGCGTATCCACTTTCCCGGTTTCGGGCATCAACGAAATACATATGGTTTCGCATGGCGATCTCACTTTTGTTGATCACCCCAAGTATTATTCAAAAGCGCTTTCATCAAAAGCCAGCGTTGTAATTATAAACCAGGAAGTTGATTGCCCCGATGGCAAAGCACTGTTGTTTCATGATGATCCTTTTGCGGCATATACCGCGCTGGTGAGAAAATTCATGCCTTTTGTTGCTTCAACTGCTTCTGTAAGCCCATCAGCTTTTATAGGCGAAGGTACTGTAATTCAGCCAGGTGTATTTATTGGCAATCATGTTCAGATCGGTAAAAACTGCATAATCCATTCCAATGTTAGCATCAATGATTATACTGTTATCGGCGATAATGTTGTGATTCATGCCAACAGTGTGCTTGGGGCTGATGCTTATTATTTCCAGCGCAAACCGGCAGGATACCGGAAACTTGAGTCGTGTGGCCGGGTTGTTATTCACAACAATGTCGAAATAGGAGCCTTGTGTTCAATTGATAAAGGCGTCTCGGGCGATACAACGATCGGAGAAGGAACCAAATTCGATAATCATGTGCAGGTAGGTCACGATACATGGATAGGTTCTAACTGCCTCATTGGATCGCATACTGCTATTGCAGGTGTAACCCGGATAGAAGATGATGTGATAATCTGGGCAAAAGTTGCTATTAATAAAGACCTGGTAATTGGAAAAGGGGCCGTAATACTGGCTACTTCTGCTGTTGACAAATCACTTCCGGGTGGGGTTACTTATTTTGGAAGCCCCGCAGTAGAGGCCCGCACAAAATGGAAAGAACTGGTGATGCTCCGCAAGCTACCCGCTTTATATTATAAGCTTAAATAATAGATTTAAACCTTGTAATAAGAAAATACAAATCAACCCTCTGCGAAAACAGGGGGTATTTTTTTTGCCGTAGAAATCAGGATTTGGTTTCTTCCTCAGCGGAATTATAATAGATATCGAGTGCAACAATAATTGCTACCAGTCCCCAGAAAGGAACACTGGCTTTATCTGTATTAAGAAAGTTATTCATTATACCGTGCACAAAATAGGTTATTAAACCCAGTGTTGCCGATAAAGCTATAAGGCGCGACTGAGGGGATGCTGCCTTCTTATATACGTTTAGCCCTGTATAGATGACGGTAATCAAAATTAACAACATACTTAAAAGACCGGGCATGCCCGATTCGGCCAGAGGACCAATATATTCGCTGTGTGCATTTCCAAGGTCGCCTAAATTGGTACTGATAATGGTTTTTTCCTTCGACCGCTGAAAAGGAGCGTACTCAAACTGGTAAGTTCCAGGTCCCCAACCTACCAGGGGTCTTTCGTTAAACATTCTCAAAGCAGCCTGCCAACGATTAATTCGTTCGAGGTTTGATGCATCGGAAGAAATATTGGAAATAGACTGAACATGCTCAATAAAATTGGCTGAAGCATCCTGTTTGTTTTTTTCGAGTTTATCAAGTATTTCGAACTTGAAGGTGAAAAATATCGTTAATATCCCGGCAACAGTCATAAAAATCCATCGGAATTTGATCCTCAATTTAACGAGCACCAAAACGCCAACCGCAAACCCGACACTTACCCATGCTGCACGGCTATATGACAGATAAAGAGCAATCAGAAGGATTATAACGGATGCGATTGCAAACAAACGCTGCTTCCGCGAAACCGCTTTATCCACTGACAAGCCTATCATTACCGGCAGAAAAAGGGCTAAAATAACACCGTAAGCAGTATGGTCGTTATAAAACGGGTACATTACCCAATGCCCGGCTTTTTCGCTGAAACTATACCCCATGTGAACATAAGTTGTATAGATAATTACAACAATCAAAGCCGATACATAAGCCCAGATAAAAAGCCTGATATTGGTTTTCACCCTGAACATCATCAACCCGCCGAAATAGATCGGAATAATAAACCACAGTCGGGAAAGCAGGAATTTGAATGAAACAACAGGAATATCAGAAGTGATTGAGGTAATAAGCAGCCATCCGAGATTAAAAATTACAGCTAATGTAACCGGATGCCTGACGATGCGCCTTTCGACTCCGCCTTCGAGCAATATTTTAAGAATAAAAAAGAAGAGTACACCAATAAGCAAAGGTTCGCTTGGAACCGAGATACTGACACCCAGATCATAATCGCCGATATCAACTGCTAAAGGAGTGGCAAAAACGGCAAGTAAAAGTATTTTTTCGAGACTGAAAATATACAAAATTAACATGATGCATGCAATGGGAATAAGAATCCCGAAGTATATCTCTTTGTATACCAAATACGTATTCAGCAACACAAATATTGCTGTGATAAGGTAAACAATCGCTATTTTGAGTTTTTCAGTCAAGGGGATACCAATTAACTGTTGCTTACGTTGGATGCAGGATTTCGTTGCCTTTCGAGAAAAGCGATGGCAAGCAAACTGAAAAGCAGTGTACCGGCAACAAAGTAAAACATCACAAACAATCTTTTGGGAAATGATTTTTTATCGGCAACCTGGGGCGGTGTAACAATATTAACAAATGTGAAATTTTTATCAATATCAAACCTGGCTACGTCATATTTCAGCATGATTTCGCTGTATTCATTTGCCATATCCTCAATACGGTTTGAGAGGTATAACAAATCGCCGCTTTTCTCCATCATACCTTGTTTTAGTTTCTCAACTTCCCTGGTATTGATACTTCCGCCACCACCGGCAACAGTGCGCAACTCACCACGGGTAATTTCCTGACTTTGACCTAACACATCGTAAACACCGTAGGTTGAAGCTATTTCACGGTATAAGCTTTTCAGAGAATCAATTTCTGTACGCTTGATATTCAGCATTTTTTCCATTGCCACAACAACTTCAGTATATTTAACCAGGTGTGTAGCACCGATTTTTTTATCCGTAAAGTAGAGTATAGCCTGTGCTATATCCCTGGCCATCACCGGATCAATATCTGTAACGCTAACTTCAACACTTTCATATTGTGTTTTGGAGATGCTTACATTTTTATTGTACATATACTCAAGGGTAGAGGCATGATATTTCTCCGTTGGTTTAATACCATAATGCTTTGCCAGATCGAATTTTCTCATCACACTGTCGCGCACATCCCTTGAGTTGATCCATTGGAGCATTTGTTCAGTCTCGCTTTCATCAGAGTATGGCATTACATTAGATGGGTATATGTATGCTACCGACTTATACCGGGGTTTCATAAACAGCGGGCTGGAAACAAGCAATGACACCAATGCTGATACAA
>CAZBZA010000011.1:0-25322 GCA_964495865.1 uncultured Lentimicrobiaceae bacterium | reverse complement strand
TTATGTGCCAAATATGCACGGCGTCGACTGGAAAGCGATGCACAGCAAATATGCCTTGATGCTGCCGTGGGTAAACAACCGAAATGACCTCACTTACCTCATCGGCGAAATGATTGCCGAGCTCAGTGTCGGCCATGCCTATATTAATGGCGGAGAGCGAAAACCTGTCGAAAAAATCAACCTCGGCTTATTAGGAGCAAGGTTAAGCAAACATGAGTCGGGATATTTTCGTATTGATAGTTTGTTACAGGGAGCCAACTGGAGCCGCGATATGCGCTCACCACTTACCGAGGTTGGCGTTGGAGCTGCAAAAGGTGATTTTATTACTTCCGTAAATGGAAAATCAACAAAGGATATTGCTGATATCAATGCTATGTTAATTAACAAAGCAGGTAAAAATGTGGAACTTACTTTAAATACCTCCCCTGCAGAAGGTGGACGAAAAGTACTCGTTGTGCCTGTTAATGACGAATCAAAACTCTATTATTATACCTGGGTGCAAAATAATATCCGCAAAGTTGATAAAGCAACCAACGGCGAGGTTGGTTACATACACATCCCCGACATGAGTGCTGAAGGCTTAAACGAATTTGTAAAATATTTTTATCCCCAACTGGCAAAAAAAGCCCTTATAATTGACGACCGGGGCAATGGCGGTGGCAATGTTTCACCAATGATAATCGAACGGTTAAACCGCGAAATCCAAAGAAGTAACACAGCCCGCAATGTGGAACTTATTGGTCAGACACCTACCAAAATGATGCTTGGCCCGAAAGTATTGCTTATTAATAATTATTCTGCTTCCGATGGTGACCTATTCCCCTATGGTTTCAAAAAACACCAGTTAGGTAAAGTAATCGGCACCCGGACCTGGGGCGGAGTTGTGGGCATTAGAGGCTCACTTCCGTTCGTTGATGGAGCCGACCTCCGCAAACCTGAATTTGCAAGCTTTTCATCTGACGAGAGCAAATGGATTATTGAGGGTTTTGGCGTTGAACCCGATATTGAAATCGATAATGATCCGGCAAGGGAATACGAAGGAATTGACGACCAGCTAAATAAAGCTATTGAAGTAATACTCGACGAACTCAAAAATTATAAAGCAAAGCCATCCGTTCCTACTCCACCGGATAAAAGCAAATAAGGATACAGTTCAAAAAAAAACGGTTCTCAACAGAGACCGTTTTTTTATCTCCAAGCCGAAAACTATTTCGTGCCTGATTGCGTTATAGTTTATAGAAACACAAATTACAATTACTTTCTCGCCTCTGCATGATTAAACCCGGAATATTATTTTTTCTCATCACTTACGCTTTCTGCACTCTAGAAGCTCAGGAGCAAACTATGATCATTCCGGTTACAAAATCGGGCGGTTTAAATATCGGTGCCAATGGCGGCCCTAGTCTGCTTATTGAATCTGCGCCTGACAGTCTGGCTCCCGAAATACAGAACTTTTATAACCAACTTCGTTCCGGATGGCATTATGGTTTCGAAACAGACTATTTCATTAATGAATATGTAGGGGTCGGTGCCCGATATACCCGTTTTAATACACAAAAGGAAGCTGACAGTATTGTCTTGCAGATTTTCTCACAGGTTTATTACATCGACATTTCGAGTAGCATGAGCATTCATACTCTTTCACCTCTGGTATTTGGCAGATTGCCTTTACTTGAAAATAAATTATCTATTACAGGGAGTATTGGACCAGCATGGTTATTCTTTCGAAATATCGGAAAAGCTGTTGGTGAAGAATCAATGATCAAAGGCTCTCTGCCAGGATTATCAGCAAGCCTGGGCATAAGTTATGAAGTAATTCCAAAGCTGAGTTTAGGATTTCAGGGAAACTATATCCGCGCTTTTCTGAAAGAGTTTACTCAGGATAATGGCAGTTCGGAAGAAGTTATTGAGCTTGAAGAAAAGGATTACCAGAATATCTCGCGCATCGATTTCTCTTTTGGAATTTTTTATACGTTAAAATAAAAACTATAGACTTACATGAAGAAACTATCGGTGCTTGTTTTTGCCATATTTGTTTTTGCCATCCAGGCAAAATCTCAGACAGCTGAACAGGGATTTGACACAGCACAATTTGCAAAACGCCTGGAATTCGCGAACTGGCTTGCAGAATACGAATATTTCACTCAACTGGGATCCGAAAAATTTATCCATCTGCCCGAAAAAAACGCAGCGGTCTGGTTCAGTTATGATCAGGATAAAACATGGTTTATTGTCGGCGGACATCTTGATAATGATGTTTTTAACATTATCCATCATCTGAAAACTGATTCTTTACCTGATGTTACTGAATATAAAGGAAGCTTTGATACCTCGACGATAAAAAGCACAGGTATCGCATTAATTAATGCGGAAAAACAATTTCAAATAATCCGCGATACCAGCAACCTGTTTTTTAATTCTTTCGCCTTTCGAAATCCTGACCAAACAATAAGCATTTGGTATCTTCCGGCATTTCAACCCAGCGGGCAAGCGGTTTATGGCTGCGAATGGGAATATGTTTTTGACAAAAATGGCAAGATACTGATCCGGCAAAATTCGGTAATTACAAAAATAACTGGTATCTGGATCGGCCAGCCACGTGAAATGTGGTTAAATTTCAGGGATACAAATCATCCAACTGTTGGTAGTTTATATTTTGTCTTGTCATTCCGCGACTATTTCACCCGCTTGCGAATTGACACCAGGATCAGCACAACTACAACAACCCGCGACAACAGCGGGTACTATACCTGGACCCATAAAATGAAGTAAAACGAAATCCTGAATCCAGCAAATCATGCAAGTTGTCAAAAACACGATATGAAATGATACTATTTCATATGTGGGAACCATTTGTAAATGTGACTTTTATATCCAAAAGTTTGCCACTTATTTAAGAAACGGGAGGTAGAAATGTAACAATTTAAATACGAAAAAGATTCTCTACGGAACAAATCGTTAGATATTATCCTTTAACCGGATTAATCGGCAAAATGCCACCTTTAAGAGTTAATATGTTAAATAATCTTAACAGAAAAACGGCCAAAATCACCGCAACCCGCTAGTAGCTGTAAAATATTAAATTACAAGCAGTAAGGTTTTTTTTTGCAAAATTTGGTTTTTAATAAAATGTGACTAAATTTGCGCTTCTTCAGAGAAAGTATGAGCTGCAATCTCCGCGAAAAATCTTATGCCATTCCTAACACATAAATTTTTTGCATGTACTTTTGGAAGAAATTGAACAATTTTTCAGGGTTGCTGTTATTTGAACAGATTTTATATCACAACCTTTTTAGTGTAATTATTTATACATCATTTAGATGGAAGAGAAAATCAAAAAAATCGGACTATTCATCGATGGTACTTTCTTTCTGAAAGTTAATTCTTATTACAGATACCATCATGAACGCAAAAGCACTATTAACTTTAATGGGCTTGCAGAGTTTCTGCGCGACGAGATTTCAAAACTCGAAAACACAGAAAAACGTTACTGCCAGGTAGTGGAAACACACTGGTTTCGCGGTCGGTATTCTACCAGCCAGCTGGAGAAAAAGTATCCTGACGAAGCTTATCGCCTTACTCAAATGACAAATGAGCGTCGGATTGACGACATTTTCATGTACGAAGGTATCACTACTCACAATTACCCTCTTTTAGTTGACTCCCGTACGGGTGAAGCTGAAGAAAAAGGTATTGATGTTTGGTTTTCCCTCGAAACCTACGAACTCAGTCTTGTTAAACAACTGGATGTTGTTGTTATTATTGCCGGTGATACAGATTATGTGCCACTTATCAAAAAAATCAACAGCCGTGGTATCAGGGTAATGGTTCTTGGATGGGATTTCTCATACGAATCAACATCCGCTGCGGGAAGGGCTTACAAAGTTACAACACGTACCAGTCAGGCTTTGATTGACGAATGTGTTTATCCGCTAATGATGGATAAACGTATTGATGACCGAACAAGCAAAAACGACCCTATAGTTAACTCATTATTTAACGTTTAAGGGCATTCAGCGTTAGCATTAAATTGCTTTGTCACAAACAGTAACTTCAATTATGAGGTTACTGTTTTTTTTTGCTCATTATAATATAAATCCGGTAACTGAGTAATAATGTTCATTGCATTATACTGGGTACTGTGAAATTTCATACTTTTACCTCTTCAAACAAAATTATATCTCATGAAGCCTGTTTTTTTAGCTTTAATCTTTGTAGGTGCCGTTGCCTGTACCTCACAACTTTATGTCCCGACCGAAAAAAATGTAAATAAAGTTGAGGTGGCATCACTTTCGGAACTACAACAAGGCCACGAACTTTATATCAATAATTGTGGGAAATGCCACAAATTGTATAGTCCAGGAAGCCGATCGAACATTGACTGGAAAAGAGCCCTCAACGAAATGGCTCCCAAAGCAAAAATTGATAACGATCAAATGTATCTCGTATATAGATACCTTGTTAACCGTTAAAAAAAAAGAGGTTTCAGAAAATGAAACCTCTTTTTTTTAAACATTTTTTTCGTTTTATTATGCCTGACCTGCCGGGCCGCTAAGCTGGAAGGGGAAATCACCACCTTCAGTTTCTTTGATAGCGCCATGCATTGCTTCAAACTTGCCGATGTTTTCTTTCAAAGCACGATACAATCGCTTTGCATGTTGTGGTGTAAGGATTATGCGTGATTTTACTTTTGCCTTTGGAACTCCAGGCATCAGTTTAATGAAATCGACAACAAATTCCGAATTGGAATGTGTGATTACTGCAAGATTTGAATAGATACCTTCACTCACCTCATCGGAAAGTTCGATATTAATCTGGTTTTGATTTTGATTCTTTGGATCGTTCATAGCTTTAAATATTATGCTGATTAGTCCCTTTTTTATACGTTTATAAATATGGGGAAACCGATCAGTTTTCAATGATTCAGTTTCCCCATTTTAATAATTGATCAGTTATTACTCAGCTTTAGAAGCCAGCATACGGTCATACTCTTCGCGTGAACCAACAATAAGATGTTCGTATTCGCGCAAACCTGTTCCTGCCGGGATTAAATGGCCAACAATAACATTCTCTTTCAGGCCAAGCAACTCATCACTCTTCGATTGAATTGACGCCTGTGTAAGAACCTTTGTAGTTTCCTGGAAAGAAGCCGCTGAAATCCAGCTGCGAACCTGCAACGAAGCTCTTGTGATTCCTTGTAGCACCTGTTTGGCTGTTGCTGAATTTGCATCGCGCGATTCAACCTGATGTTTATCACGACGTTTAAGCAGCGAATTTTCATCACGAAGTTTGCGGGCACTGATTATCTGTCCTGGTTTCAAGTTTGCACTATCGCCCGGATCAATAACAATCTTTTTACCAAAGATCCAGTCGTTCTCATCATTGAAATCAATCTTGTTAACCAATTCTCCTTCAAGGAATTTAGTATCGCCCGGGTCAACAACTTCAACTTTACGCATCATCTGGCGAACAATCACCTCGTAATGCTTATCGTTAATCTTTACACCCTGCAAACGATAAACTTCCTGAATTTCATTCACGATATATTCCTGAACTTTCATCGGGCCTTTAATGGCCAGAATATCAGCTGGAGTAATAGCACCATCAGAAAGAGGTGTCCCTGCACGTACATAGTCATTTTCCTGAGCAAGTATTTGCTTGGAAGTTGAAATCAGGTAGCTGCGTTCTTCACCGGTTTTTGAAGTTATGATAATTTCGCGGTTACCACGTTTTAATTTCTTACCGAATGATACAACTCCGTCAATTTCGGAAACAACAGCCGGATCGGAAGGATTACGTGCCTCGAATAACTCGGTTACCCGTGGCAGACCTCCTGTGATATCACCTGTTTTACCAACAGCACGAGGTATTTTAACCAATACATCTCCTGCCTTGATAGTTTTGCCTTCTTCTATTTGTAAGTGAGATCCAACAGGAAGGTCATAATTTTTGATTTCTTCACCGTCCTGTGTTACAATTTTTATTGAAGGATTTTTAGCTTTTACACGTGATTCAATAATAATCTTCTCCTGGTAGCCTGTCTGTTCGTCAGCTTCTATTTTAAAAGTAATCCCTTCTGTGATATTATCAAATAAGAGTTTACCTTCTACCTCGGACAAAATTACTGCATTGTATGGATCCCATTCAGCAATCAACTCGCCTTTTTTAACATCACTTCCGTTTGCAAAATAAAGGTTCGAAGCATATGGAATATGAGCTGAGGCCAGGATAATACTTGTTTGGGGATCAATAATCCGCATTTCGGCTGATCGGCCTAATACGATTTGGTAAACGCGTCCGTCACTATTAGTATATTCCACTGAACGTAATTCGTCAATTTCGATTACACCGTTATATTTGGCAACGATACGTGAAGCCGATGCGATATTTGCGCCGGCAACACCACCCACGTGGAAAGTACGGAGTGTAAGCTGTGTACCAGGTTCACCGATCGACTGCGCAGCAATAACGCCAACAGCTTCTCCTTTTTGAACCATACGGCCTGTAGCCAGGTTACGGCCATAACAGCGGGCACAAACACCTTGTTTCGACTCGCATGTGAGTACTGATCGGATTTCTACGGATTCAATCGGCGAATCCTCAATAATCGTGCAGATTTCCTCGGTAAGTTCATGGCCGCCCGAAGCAATAAGTTCGCCAGTGTGAGGATGGTATATATCGTGCAAGGTTACACGGCCAAGGATACGATCGTAAAGTGATTCAACGAGTTCTTCATTTTTCTTCAAAGCTGAGGTAACACGTCCGCGTAAAGTCCCGCAATCGGGTTCAGAGATGATAACATCCTGACCAACGTCAACCAAACGACGGGTAAGGTAACCGGCATCTGCAGTTTTCAGAGCAGTATCGGCAAGACCTTTACGTGCACCGTGAGTAGAAATAAAATACTCAAGTACGGAAAGACCTTCTTTCAGGTTTGATAAAATCGGATTCTCAATAATTTCACCACCTGTAGCACCTGATTTTTGCGGTTTGGCCATAAGTCCACGCATACCGGAAAGCTGCCTGATCTGTTCTTTCGATCCGCGGGCTCCTGAATCAAGCATCATATATGCAGGATTGAATCCCTGATTGTCAGTTGCCAGATCAGTCATAACCTTTTTAGTAAGGTTTGAGTTGGTATGGGTCCAGATATCAATGATCTGGTTGTATCGCTCGTTGTTGGTAATGAATCCCATGTTATAGTTACTCATTACTTCTTCCACTTCAAGATTGGCTTTATGTATAAGTTCTTCCTTCAGTTTTGGAACAACTACATCACCCAGATTAAACGAAAGTCCTCCTTTGAAGGCCATTGTGAAACCCATATTCTTAATATCATCGAGGAAACGGGCAGCTTTGGCTGTTCCGGTTTTTTTCAACAAGTCGCCGATAATATCGCGGAGTGATTTTTTTGTTAAAAGCTGGTTGATAAATCCATACTCTTCCGGAACTACCTGATTGAAGAGAACACGGCCAACAGTAGTTTCAATAAGTTTTTCAACTTTAACGCCATTTTCTTCAACCGGGATTCTGACATTAATCCACGAATGTAAGTCAATACGTTTTTCATTATATGCAATAATCACTTCTTCAGGCGAATAGAATCTCATTCCTTCACCTTTCATGATATGACCAGGTTCAGTTTTACGGCCTTTGGTAATATAATAAAGACCTAAAACCATGTCCTGCGAAGGCACTGTAATAGGAGCACCATTAGCAGGATTAAGAATGTTATGCGAAGCAAGCATCAGGATTTGAGCTTCCAGAATTGCAGCATTGCCGAGTGGCAAATGCACAGCCATCTGGTCCCCGTCAAAGTCGGCGTTGAAAGCCGTACAAGCCAAGGGGTGAAGCTGTATAGCCTTTCCCTCAATAAGTTTTGGCTGGAAAGCCTGAATACCAAGCCTGTGCAGTGTCGGAGCACGGTTGAGCATAACAGGATGTCCTTTAAGTATATTTTCAAGAATTTCCCAAACTACAGGATCTTTGCGATCAACAATTTTCTTAGCTGATTTCACGGTTTTAACAATACCGCGTTCAAGCATTTTCCTTATAATAAACGGTTTGAATAACTCCGAAGCCATATCTTTAGGAAGACCGCATTCGTGTAGTTTCAGTTCAGGGCCTACTACAATAACGGAACGACCTGAATAGTCAACACGTTTACCGAGCAAATTCTGACGGAAACGTCCTTGCTTACCTTTCAAACTGTCGCTCAAGGATTTCAACGCGCGGTTCGACTCAGTTTTTACTGAACTTGCTTTACGTGAATTATCAAAAAGTGAATCAACAGCTTCCTGAAGCATACGTTTTTCATTACGCATGATTACATCCGGAGCTTTGATTTCGATAAGACGTTTCAATCGGTTGTTGCGTATGATAACCCTGCGGTATAAATCATTTAAATCACTGGTTGCGAAACGTCCGCCATCCAATGGAACCAGCGGTCTGAGTTCAGGTGGGATAACAGGGACTACTTTCACAATCATCCACTCAGGTTTGTTCTCTCCACGTGTTTGTGCATCGCGGAAGGATTCATAAACCTGAAGACGTTTCAGCGCTTCCATTTTCCTCTGCTGGGATGTTTCGGTATTTGCTTTATGCCGCAAATCATAGGAAACCTGATCAAGATCCAAACGGGCCAGCAAATCAACTAATGCGTCAGCACCCATCCTGGCAATGAACTTATTCGGGTCACTGTCATCAAGATACTGATTTTCCTTTGGGAGTTTATCAAGGAAATCAAAATACTCTTCTTCTGTTATGAAGTCAAGGGTTTTGAGGCCTTCGCTGGCAAGAACGCCAGGTTGAATAATTACATACCTTTCGTAGTATATAATTGAATCCAGTTTCTTCGAAGGAACACCAAGTAAAGCTCCGATTTTATTAGGTAATGAACGGAAATACCAGATATGTGCAACGGGAACTACCAGTTGAATGTGTCCCATCCGCTCGCGGCGAACTTTTTTCTCTGTTACTTCAACACCGCAACGGTCGCAGACAATGCCTTTATACCTGATGCGTTTGTATTTTCCGCAATGACATTCCCAGTCCTTCACAGGACCAAAAATGCGTTCACAGAACAATCCATCCCTTTCGGGTTTGTATGTTCTGTAGTTTATAGTTTCGGGTTTAAGTACTTCACCACTTGATCTTTCCAAGATTGATTCAGGTGAAGCAAGGCTTATCCTGATCCTGGAGAATTTGTTTGCGGCTGTATTTTCTTTTCTGAAAGCCATATATCAAGAAAGGATTAACGATTAAAATTACTTTTGTTTCACTGTAAATAAACATTAGCCACCATAAGCATCATGTTGCTAAATACAACATGATGCTTTGAGGCTGATAGATATTTATTCGAAGCTTACGCTGAGACCTAAGCCCCTGAGTTCGTGAACAAGTACATTGAATGATTCAGGAATACCCGGGATTGGCATATTTTCGCCTTTTACAATAGCTTCATACGCTTTTGCCCTGCCGACAACATCATCGGACTTAACCGTGAGTACTTCCTGCAGAATATTGGCAGCACCATATGCTTCGAGTGCCCAAACTTCCATTTCTCCAAAACGCTGGCCCCCAAACTGAGCTTTACCCCCTAATGGCTGCTGCGTAATAAGTGAATATGGTCCGATTGAACGTGCGTGCATCTTGTCATCAACCATGTGATGCAGTTTCAGCATATAGATGTACCCTACGGTTGCAGTCTGGTCAAACTTTTCTCCGGTTCCGCCATCATAAAGATAAACTTTACCATTTTCAGGAAGTCCGGCCTTTACCATGAGTTCGTTAATCTGCTCAATTGAACCACCGTCAAAAATCGGTGTGGCAAAATGTGTTCCGGTTTTAGCTCCGGCCCACCCAAGTACAGTTTCGAAAATCTGTCCGAGGTTCATACGCGAAGGCACACCAAGTGGGTTAAGTACGATATCTACAGGGGTTCCGTCTTCGAGGAAAGGCATATCTTCTTCACGTACTATACGAGCAACAATACCTTTATTCCCGTGGCGGCCTGCCATTTTATCACCAACTTTCAGTTTACGCTTTTTAGCCACATATACTTTTGCCATCTGAACAATGCCGTTAGGTAATTCGTCACCAACTGTAGCTACAAACTTCCTGCGGTTATATACTCCCAGGATTTCCTTGTACTTGATGATGTAATTGTTAATGAGTTGTTTTATTAACTCATTTACATCCTTATCGGTAGTCCATTTATTAGGATTAACATTGATGAAATCGATGCCCATAAGCATTTTCTGGGTAAATTTCACCTTTTTGGGAACCATCTCATTCTTAAAGTTATTGTAAACACCCTGCGATGTTTTTCCGCTAACCAGAACGGTAAGTTTATCTACAAGTTTCTGCTTTAGTTCAGCTGTACCTTTTGTAAATTCCTCATCGAGTTCCTTTACCATGTCTTTCTCCTTAGCCTTAAGTTTTTTATCCTTAACAACTCTTGAGAAAAGTTTTTTATCAACAACAACACCTTTCATTGATGGAGGTGCTTTCAGAGAGGCATCTTTCACATCACCGGCTTTGTCGCCGAATATGGCACGAAGAAGTTTTTCTTCCGGTGTAGGATCGCTTTCTCCTTTCGGAGTAATTTTTCCAATAAGTATATCGCCTTCATTAACCTCAGCGCCAATGCGGATTAATCCGCTTTCATCAAGATCTTTGGTCGCTTCCTGGCTTACGTTCGGAATATCATTAGTTAATTCCTCAACACCACGTTTTGTATCACGAACTTCGAGAGTAAACTCTTCAATGTGAAGGGAAGTGAAAATATCTTCCTTTACAACACGTTCGGAAATAACAATTGCATCCTCAAAGTTATACCCTTTCCAAGGCATAAATGCTACCATCAGGTTGCGGCCCAAAGCAAGTTCACCTGCCTGTGTAGCGTATCCTTCGCACAATACCTGCCCTTTTTTAACCTTATCACCTTTGCGTACAATAGGTCTGAGGTTAATACAGGTATTCTGGTTGGTTCGTGAAAATTTGGTAAGGTTATAGACTTTCAGATCGTCGTCGAAGCTGACAAGTCGTTCTTCTTCAAGACGTGCATAACGGATTACGATCTGCACTGAATCAACATATTCGACTATTCCATCACCTTCAGCGTTGATAAGTACACGTGAATCCTGGGCTACCCGCGCTTCGATTCCAGTACCAACGATTGGTCTTTCCGGATTAAGAAGCGGTACAGCCTGACGCATCATGTTCGATCCCATAAGTGCACGGTTTGCATCATCATGTTCAAGGAACGGAATGAGCGAAGCTGCAATTGAGGCAATCTGGTTAGGAGCAATATCAATTAAATCGACTTTCTCTTTTTCAATAAGAGGATAATCGGCCAGGTAACGTACTTTAACCCTGTCGTCACTGAAATTACCTAGAGCATCCATTGGAGTAGTTGCCTGGGCAATGATTTTATTTTCTTCTTCTTCAGCACTCAGGTACATGGTTTCAGCCAGATCCACTTTACCCCCGATAACACTTTTATATGGCGTTTCGATAAAACCAAGTTTATTGATTTTTGCAAAAACGCATAAAGAAGAAATCAGACCGATATTTGGGCCCTCAGGAGTCTCAATTGTACAAAGCCTTCCGTAGTGTGTATAGTGAACGTCACGTACTTCGAAACCTGCTCTTTCTCGGGAAAGACCTCCTGGTCCTAATGCAGAAACCCTTCTTTTATGAGCTATCTCACTAAGCGGGTTGGTCTGATCCATGAATTGCGATAACTGGTTAGTACCAAAGAAAGAGTTAATAACACTCGACAATGTTTTGGCATTAATCAGATCCATTGGCGTAAATACCTCATTGTCACGGACATTCATACGCTCTCTGATGGTACGGGCCATACGGGCCAAACCTACACCAAACTGGTTGTACAACTGTTCGCCTACAGTACGGACACGACGATTGCTAAGGTGATCTATATCATCAACCTCAGTTTTCGAATTTATCAGTCCTATAAGGTATTTGATAATCGAAATAAGGTCTTCTTTAGTTAAAACCTTTGTTTCGAGAGGAATATCGAGGGAAAGCTTTTTGTTAATACGATAGCGTCCCACATCACCAAGATCATAACGTTTATCGGAAAAGAAAAGTTTCTCGATAATGCCACGAGCTGTTTCTTCATCAGGTGGTTCAGCGTTACGCAACTGGCGGTATATATATTCAACAGCTTCTTTTGAGCTGTTAGCAGTATCTTTCTGAAGTGTATTAAAGATAATGGAATAATCCTGTGAGTTGATATCATCGCGGTGCAACAAAATTGATTTTGCGCCTGCGTCAACAATCATATCGATGTGCTGATTTTCGAGAACAGTTTCGCGGTCAATAATTACATCGGTCCGTTCGATTGAAACAACTTCACCTGTATCTTCATCTCCGAAATCTTCGATCCAGGTCCTGAGCACCCTGGCTGCAAGTTTGCGGCCAACGTATTTCTTCAGTCCTGCTTTGCTCACTTTAATCTCTTCGGCGAGGTTAAAGATTTCGAGAATGTCCTTATCGCTTTCAAAACCAATAGCTCTGAGAAGCGTTGTGACTGGCAATTTCTTTTTCCGGTCGATGTATGCATACATCACGTGGTTGATGTCCGTAGTGAACTCCATCCATGATCCCTTGAAAGGAATAATCCTGGCCGAGTACAATTGCTGGCCATTGGTATGAAAACTTGTACCGAAAAATACTCCTGGTGAACGGTGCAACTGAGAAACAACCACACGTTCGGCCCCGTTTACAACAAAAGTACCTTTTGGTGTCATATACGGTATCATTCCAAGATAAACATCCTGAATGATTGTTTCAAAGTCCTCATGTTCTGGATCAGTACAGAAGAGTTTAAGTTTTGCTTTAAGAGGCACACTGTAAGTCAGCCCTCTTTCGATGCACTCCTCGATGGAATAACGGGGAGGATCAATAAAATAATCGAGAAACTCCAGAACAAAATTATTCCTGGCATCGGTAATCGGGAAATTTTCCGAAAAGACCTTAAAAAGGCCTTCATTTACACGATTGTCAGGATTTGTCTCCAGTTGAAAGAAGTCCTGGAAAGACTTTATTTGTACCTCGAGGAAATCAGGGTAAACGGCCTGAATTTTGGATGTCGCGAAGCTTGTCCGTTCAGTTTTTTGTGAAGCCAAAGCCATGAATTTTAAGATTTAAATAAACAAAGTATTTTTAAACAATTAATCCCGATATAAAAATCGGGAAGAAAACAAACTACTTATTTATGCGTAGAGCATAAATAAGCAGTCTGTTAATTGTAGTCCAAATAGCAATATTTACTTTATCTCAACTTCAGCACCAGCGTCTTCGAGTTGTTGTTTAAGGGCGTTTGCTTCGTCCTTAGTTACACCTTCTTTCAATGCCTTTGGAGCTGCGTCAACTAAGTCTTTTGCTTCTTTGAGGCCAAGGCTGGTAAGTTCTTTTACAAGTTTAACTACAGCTAATTTAGCTGCACCAGCGCTTTTTAGGATAACGTTGAATGAGGTTTGTTCTTCTACTACAGGAGCATCGCCACCTGCTGCTGCCATCATTACTGGTGCTGCAGCTGCTGGTTCAATACCATATTCGTCCTTAAGTATCTGAGCAAGTTCATTAACTTCTTTTACTGTCAGATTAACTAACTGTTCAGCGAAAGCTTTCAAGTCTGCCATTTTATTTGTTGTTTTAAGTGTTTTACAATAATTGATTTTTTGTTTTTTAGTACGCTATCCTGTTATTATGCAGGACGTTCGGACAAGGTCTTTAACACACCTGATAATTTCTGTCCGCCGGATTGGAGTGCAGAGATAACATTTTTAGCTGGTGAATTGAGTGCTGCAATAACGTCAGCAATAAGCTCATTTTTAGTCTTGATTGCCATAAGGGCATCAAGCTGATTGTCACCAATAAAAGTCATTTCTTCCACATACGCTCCTTTGAGCAGAGGTTTTGCAGATGTTTTCCTGAATTCTTTGATCAGCTTGGCAGGAACATTTCCCTGTTCAGCGATCATAATTGAGGTGTGACCTTTCAGAACATCGTACAGAGTTCCAAAGTCCTTGCCGGACTTTTCCATTGCTTTGTGAAGCAATGTGTTTTTAACTACGACCAACTTTACTTCCCTTTTGAAACACAGGCGGCGAAGTTTGCTTGTATTTTCAACATTCATATCTGATATATCAGTAATATACAGATACTTGGCAGCCTTTAAATCTTCTGTCAGGGATTCTATAAGTTGACTCTTGTCTTCTTTTCTCATAGCGATTTTTGTTCTTTAAAGATCAAGTACTTATTGTTTCCGGAATTATTTAACCGATTTTTCATCGATACGTACACCAGGACTCATAGTACTTGACAGGAAGACGCTTTTCACATAAGTACCTTTAGCTGAGGAAGGTTTTAGCTTTACGATAGTAGCAAGTAATTCTTTTGCATTATCAATAAGTTTATCCTGCTCAAAAGATACTTTGCCTATACCTGCATGAATGATACCGAATTTATCAACTTTGAAGTCGATTTTACCGGCTTTCACTTCTGCGACAGCTTTTCCTACATCCATAGTAACGGTACCAGTTTTAGGGTTAGGCATAAGTCCACGGGGACCAAGTATGCGTCCTAAAGCACCAACTTTGGGCATAATGCTAGGCATTGTAATAATAACGTCAACGTCGGTCCAGCCTTCTTTAATCTTCTGGATATACTCGTCAAGGCCTACATAATCAGCTCCGGCAGCTTTTGCTTCATCTTCTTTATCAGGAGAACAGAGCACCAGAACTCGTACAGTTTTTCCGGTTCCATGCGGCAAGGTAACAATACCTCGAACCATCTGGTTTGCTTTTCGCGGGTCAACGCCAAGACGTACATCAATATCAACAGAAGCGTCGAATTTCGAAGTCGTTATGTCTTTGACAATACGTGCAGCATCAGCTAGTGTATAGGTAGCGTCCTTGTCGTATTTAGCTAAAGCCAGTTTTTGATTTTTTGTCAGTTTAGCCATTTCACGTAAGGTTAATGGTAATAACACATTTTAATTCATGAAAGCATGATCTCGCGATCATCTTTACATATTGGTGGGGAATTCGCCTTGTACGGTAATACCCATACTACGGGCAGAACCAGCAACCATACGCATGGCAGATTCGATTGTGAAACAGTTAAGGTCTTCCATTTTGCCTTCAGCAATTTCTTTGACCTGATCCCACGTAACCGAAGCAATCTTTTTACGATTGGGTTCGGCCGATCCGCTTTTTTGTTTGGTTACTTCAAGGAGTTGAACGGCAACAGGTGGCGTTTTAATAATAAAATCAAACGACTTGTCCTTGTAAACAGTAATTACTACAGGGGTTACCTTACCGGCACGATCCTGTGTACGTGCATTGAACTGTTTGCAGAACTCCATAATATTCACACCCTTCGAACCTAAAGCAGGTCCAACCGGAGGTGAGGGATTAGCCGCAGCACCTTTAATTTGCAGTTTAATTAATCCAGCAACTTCTTTTGCCATTTTGTTGTTTTCTTAAAGGATTTGTATTTGCGGAAACTGGTAATAACCTAGGCTTCTTTTGCAACTTGCGTAAACGAAAGTTCCAAAGGAGTTTTTCGGCCAAAGATTTTCACCATCACTTTCAGTTTCTTTTTTTCCTCATTGATTTCTTCAATGATTCCGCTGAAACTGTTAAATGGTCCATCGATGACTATAACCGATTCACCAACAATATACGGGATACTGAATTCGGCGCCTTGCTCTGCGAGCTCGTCAACCTTTCCGAGTATCCTGTTTACTTCGGCTTGTCTCAGGGGTACGGGTTCATCTTTCGAGCCCAGAAAACCCAAAACCCCAGGGATATTGCGAATAATGTGAGGAATCTCTCCGGTAAGGACGGCTTCGATTAAAACATAACCGGGCAAGTAGCTACGCTCCTTGCTGATTTTTTTACCGTTTCGTACCAGGTAGACTTTTTCAGTCGGGATAAGAACCTGTGCAATATAATCCTGCAGATTGAGACGATTAATCTCACTTTCCAGGTATATCTTCACTTTTTTCTCATTCCCGCTGATGGCTCTCACCACATACCACTTTTTCACTTGTTCGCCCATGCCGGATGGTGAATTATAGGTTGGTTACCAATAAATATCAGACTAATGTCAGATAATAATGTTAAAATAAAGAATAGAATTGCTCAAGAATTAACTCAAACGATTTATCCATCATAAAAACTACAAGCGCAATCATCAGGGAAGCAACTGACACAACTACTGCGCTATTCTGCAATTCGTTCCATGTTGGCCACGAAACTTTATGCACGAGTTCATCGTAACTTTCTTTGATGTACTCTACGAATCTATTATTTGCCATATGGTCTAATATTTTGCACGGGTGGTAGGAGTCGAACCCACAGCCTACGGTTTTGGAGACCGCCACTCTACCAATTGAGCTACACCCGTATAGCCATAGCCTGTTGCAGGATTACCTGGAACAGGCCAGACATTTAATAACATTAATTAAAAGGCAGAGATGGAAACTCAGGCATGAGTTTCCATCTCTTTTAATTTTTAGTCAAGAATCTCAGTTACCTGACCTGCACCAACTGTACGTCCACCTTCGCGGATAGCGAAACGTAGGTTTTTGGTCATAGCGATTTCGCTGATGAGCATAACTTCAATTGTTACATTATCACCTGGCATAATCATTTCAACTCCTTCAGGAAGTGTGATTTCACCGGTAACGTCGGTTGTTCTGAAATAGAACTGAGGACGATATTTGTTCTGGAATGGAGTGTGACGTCCACCTTCTTCTTTCTTCAGGATATACACTTCAGCTTTGAAGTGTTTGTGAGGATGTACTGTACCTGGTTTGATAATAACCATACCACGACGGATAGTATCTTTATCAATACCACGAAGGAGGATACCAGCGTTATCGCCAGCTTCGCCCTGATCGAGGAGTTTACGGAACATTTCAACACCGGTACAAACTGATTTCAGTTTTTCGGCACCCATACCAACGATTTCAACAGGATCACCAACGTGAATAATACCTGATTCAATACGACCGGTAGCAACAGTACCACGACCAGTGATTGAGAATACGTCTTCAATCGGCATAAGGAAATCTTTTTCCCTTGCGCGGGTTGGCAATGGAATGTAGGTATCAACTGCATCCATAAGTTCCATGATTTTTTCAACCCATTTCGGCTCTTTGTTGAGTCCACCGAGAGCTGAACCACGGATAACTGGAACATTGTCGCCATCGAAACCATAGAACGAAAGAAGTTCGCGGATTTCCATTTCAACTAGGTCGAGTAATTCTTCATCATCAACAAGGTCAACTTTATTCATGAAAACAACCAACTGAGGAACACCAACCTGGCGGGCAAGAAGAATATGCTCACGGGTTTGTGGCATAGGACCGTCAGTTGCAGCAACTACAATGATAGCTCCGTCCATTTGGGCAGCGCCAGTAACCATGTTTTTAATATAGTCAGCGTGACCAGGGCAGTCAACGTGAGCATAATGACGGTTAGCAGTTGAATACTCAACGTGAGCAGTATTAATGGTGATACCACGTTCCTTTTCTTCAGGAGCGTTGTCGATGGAGTCGAATGAACGGTATTCTGACAAACCTGCATCAGCCAATACTAATGTAATAGCTGCGGTAAGGGTAGTCTTACCATGGTCAATATGACCGATAGTACCTACGTTGACGTGAGGTTTTGCACGATCGAATTTTTCTTTTGCCATTTTAATTAATGTTTATTGTTTTAACTTTTTATATTGATTTTAACTGAAAAATCAGAGCCTTTGATGAGAATTGAACTCATGACCCCTTCCTTACCAAGGAAGTACTCTACCCCTGAGCTACAAAGGCTATTGTTGAGCGGAAGACGGGGCTCGAACCCGCCACCTATAGCTTGGAAGGCTATCGCTCTACCAAATGAGCTACTTCCGCGTGCAAACAAAAACTGCTACCTGTAGACACGCCTTATTAATATAAGGTACGTACCCTACTATAGCAATTTTGTTTTTGTGGGGGGAGGAGGATTCGAACCTCCGAAGGCTTAGCCAACAGATTTACAGTCTGCCCCATTTGACCGCTCTGGTATCCCCCCGGTATTTTTAATCAAATCATTTCGATGAACAAGAGCCGATGGAGGGACTCGAACCCCCGACCAGCTGATTACAAATCAGCTGCTCTACCAACTGAGCTACATCGGCCTTTCAAATTTCTCTGCAAAAGAGCGAATCAAGCAGGCTTTCAGTGTTAATGCAACTCTAACAATCCTATAATCAACTCTTTACAGCTCCCCTTTATCACAAAAAAGCAGTCCTTTTTGAAAAGGACTGCAAATGTACGCACTTAATTTGAATTACCAAACAAGTGGTGAAAATATTTTTAATTATTTTTATTCGCCTCTCTGCTTCTCTTTATGCTTGGTTAGTTGCTTACGAAGCGCATCTACCGCAATATCAGTAGCTTCTTCGAAAGATTTGCTTTGTTTTTTGGCAAAAAGATCGTTTCCTGGAACCAATAACCGTATTTCGGCTATCTTATTATCATGGTCTTCGCTGTTGTTAACCCTTAGCGTTACCTCGCTTCCGATTATACCGTCATACATGTCCGACAGTTTCTCTACCTTCTCGATAATGAAAGTATCAAGTTTTTTGTCGGTTTTAAAATGCACTGAATTGATGTTAACTTTCATGAGTCCTCCTTTTGTTTATGCCCTTGGGTGGGCCTGTTTGTAGATTGTTTTCAGTTTTGCAATAGTGTTGTGCGTATAAACCTGGGTAGCTGCCAGGCTTGAATGGCCTAGTATTTCTTTGATTGCATTCAGATCGGCTCCGTCGTCGAGCATATGTGTTGCAAAAGTATGCCGGAGCACATGCGGACTAAGCTTAAGGTTAGAAGCAATTTCAGAGAGGTATTTGTGAACAATGTTATAAATGAGTTTGGGATATGCCGGCATTCCTTTGGAAGTAACAAAAAGTGAAGTACAATTGTTTTGTGTAACTGTTTTGATTTCGGATAAAAATTGATTCCTGCAATATAGGTACTCTTTCATCTGAATAATTACTTGCTCGCCAAGAGGAACAATTCTCTCCTTATTGCGCTTCCCGGTAACTTTAAGTGTCCCTGAATTAAGGTCGAGGTCTGGAATTTCAATCTGCACCAGTTCAGCCCGACGAATGCCGGTAGCATAAAAAAGAGTAAGTATCATTTTATCACGACTTCCTTCATAGGAATTGTCGAAAGCAACTTTTTGAAGTAAATTTTTCAGATTATCGTGAGTAAGAAACACCGGAAGTTGCTTTGAAGTGCGTGGAGCAACCACTTTAAGCATAGGATTGCCGGTGAGCAAACCCTGCCGCTGACAATATCGGTAGAAAGATTTGATGGAAGAAAGCTTGCGGTTGACTGAGCGAGTTGAAATGTTTCGATCAATAAGTGAAATAAGCCATGAGCGGATCAAAGTATGATCTACAAGTAATAATTCTGAAATATTGTATTGCATCGAGAGGAAATCCGAAAAATCATCCAGGTCGGTATGATATGCCAGAACAGTATGCGTTGAATAACGCTTTTCGAATTGCAGGTAGTCTATGTATTTTTCCTTCAGCATCCGTCAAACTAAAACAGGAAGTAACCTTTGCCTCTCACTTGTGTAATTAACTAACGTTAAAAGTACAACAATAGTATGAGAAATGCAAGTATTACTTCCTGCCTTTCCGGAAAAAATTTCCGGTTGACTACAATTCCTGCTGCTGCTGAAGTTGTTGGATGTAAATAGCGTGACGAATTTCTTCGCGACGTACGATTGAAGGTTTTGTAAATTTCTGACGGTTACGCAGTTCTTTAACAACACCGGTTTTTTCGAATTTACGTTTCAGTTTCTTCAGCGAGCGGTCAATGCTTTCGCCTTCTTTTACAGGAACAATGATCATAATGGATAAACTTCCTTTCGGTTAAGTGATTATTTAAATGAATTTTAAGGGGTGCAAAGGTATAAAATGTTTTTTAATATCAGATATTTATTTCGAGATATTTAATGATTAATGCCGATATCTGAAGATTTCACGCAAAAATAGCTATCCCTACGAAAGCTCCTGAGAATCATTGTTAAAAAAGGCAGTTACAGCCGGGATTTATTTTCAAAAATATTATCCTGACTAACCTGATACATTATTGGATTATCGAAACTACAATTCTTTCCTGAAAACCCTGAACCTTTTATTTACAGGAACTTTGAGCCTTTCAATCTCAGCTCGCATTTTATAATTATTCTCAAGTATAAGATGTGCTTCAATATCTTTGAAATCTGCTTTACGGGCTGATTCGATTAGACTGATACCCATCACAATTTCGATACCTGTTCCCTGGTAATCGCGGCGAACAGCTCCCAGCATCAGATCAAGCTGGCGTGTTCTCTTTGACGCAAGCAATATCTGAAAAATACCGATAGGGAACAAATATCCGCGCGATTTTTGAATTCCTTTGGTGAGATTAGGAATCGCAATAATGAAGGCAATTACAGCTCCATCCTTTTCGATGATTTTTACAAAACGGGGATCGATAATAGGAAGGTATCGCGATGCAAGCTCGTGAATTTCAGTTTCCGACATGGGGACAAAGCCATATAAATGATTATATGTCTGATTCACCAACTCCAAAACGGGAACGATATATGGCTTTAACTGCCGGCGCGAGGTAAACTCAACAAGTTGTGTATGATTGCTGTAATTAGCGCGTTGCACGATCCTGTAATACAATTCAGGTAAGGCAAGGTTTACGGGAAACCGGTAAGTCATACAATCAATTTCCTTAACAAATGCCTCGTTTTCAATGAGTTTAACGATATAAGGTGGATTGCAGGCCGAATCGAGTAAGGGTAACTGATCGAAACCTTCGATTAGCAGGCCTTGAATATCTTTATCAGAAAAGCCATAAGGGCCTACAAGTAAAGTTTTACCCTTAAGAGTGACCCAATTCTGAATAAAAGTAAATAGTGCATGGGCAACTTCCTGGCTATCTATTGAATCAAAATAACCGAACCTTGCTGTATTTTCGTTACGCAGTGTATTATAGGTATTGTGAATAATTCCCATAATCCTGCCGACAGGCTTCCCGTCAACCATGGCAAGAGCCATTATAGTATCGCATGATTCGAACTGATGGTTCTTTTTAGGATTAAAAAAGTTCCAGTCGTCGGAATAAATGGTAGGCATCCAATTTGTCTCGTTCTTATGCAGTTTTGCCGGCAGATGAATAAAGATGCGGAGCAGTTTGCGGGAATTTACTTCAACAATTTTTACTTCCATAACGGTTGATATTGCTATTTACTGAACGCAATATTAATTAAATATTATCAAAACAAGTGATTTCAATGAATTGTAATATAGAGTAAGCTGTATAATTAATCTGTAACCAATTATTTTTCTGATACTTACCAGATTATTGCATTCCAAATAAGGTTAAGACTTCACTATTTTGGATTTAAAGCATACTTTTGTAGCATAAACATATATCGATACCTACATGAACATACAATACGTTGGAGAACACCTAATGGCCGGAAATTTAGGCCGTATCTTTATCTGGCTCAGTATTTTATCATTGGTTGCATCAGCGCTTTTATACATTTTCTCAATTAAAAAAGCAGAAAAGAGAGCACTGTATTCCAAACTTGCCGGAAATTTTTACTGGTTACATTTTATCACATTGCTTGGAGCCATTGGCACCCTGTATTACCTTTTTGGTAATCATTGTTTCGAATATTCCTACGTTTGGCAGTATTCGTCGAAAGACATGGCAACAAAATTCCTGATATCCTGTTTCTGGGCAGGCCAGGAAGGCTCTTACCTGGTGTGGGCATTTTTCCAGGGGATCATAGGATTACTATTACTTTATTCGGCAAAGGAATGGAAAGCCTGGGTAATGCCTGTATTTACGGCCGGCCAGTTCTTTCTTGTTTCGATGGTACTGGGATTGGATCTCGGGAGCTTCAGCATAGGGGGAAGTCCTTTTGAATTGTTACGAAATATGCCTCAGAATGCAGAAGAAGAACTTTTTAAAGAAGCAAATTACCTCATGTACCTTATTGACGGTAACGGTTTGAACCCCTTGCTTGAAAATATATGGATGGTAATACACCCCCCCTCACTTTTCCTCGGATATGCGGTTGCGCTTGTTCCGGCCAGTTTTGCAATAGCTTCGCTTTGGCGAAAAGAATATCACTCATGGTTAAAACCTGCTATTCCCTGGACAATTGCAGCTATACTAACCTTAGGAATCGGAATTATTCTTGGTGGACGCTGGGCATATGAATCGCTGACTTTCGGTGGTTTCTGGGCATGGGATCCAGTTGAAAACGCTTCGCTTGTTCCCTGGCTGTTGCTGGTTGCAACACTGCACAGCATGATAATCGCAAGGAAAAGGTTTAACACTTATGCAACAACCTATTTCTTCACAATATTATCCTGGTTTTTTGTACTTTATGCCACTTATCTTACCCGAAGCGGCGTACTGGGCGATACTTCAGTGCATTCATTCGGAGCAAATGCATTGGCTGCACAAATGCTGTTTTTCAATGGTCTGTTTTTAATTTTACCATTACTCTTATTGCTAAAGAGAAAGAAAGCCTTCCCTAAAAAGGAGAGCGATGAAATCATGACACGTGAATTCTGGATGCTTATCGGAGGAATTGTAATGCTCTTATCGGCTTTTCAGATTATTGCTACAACTTCGATACCTGTTTTTAATAAGATTTTTGGCACCAATATCGCCCCTCCTATTGATAACATTAATTTTTACAATACCTGGCAATTGCCTTTTACAATCGTTATATTATTAGGCATAGCGATTAGCCAATACCTGAATTATGGTCAGAACAATACTAAGATATTCATTCGCAATATTCTTATTTCCAGCGGTATTGCAGTGGTATTAACTGTTTTGATTGCGTTTGCTGACCAGATTACAGATGTCAGCCGTATTATACTACTGTTCAGCATTTTGCTGGCATCAGTTGTTTCAGTTGATTTCATAATACGATATATACGCAAAACCACCAATGTAGGAGCCGCATTTACCCATGTCGGATTTACGATTTTCTTACTTGGCGTAGTGCTTGCATTCAGTAATCCGCAAGTGATTTCGAAAAATACATCGGGGTTCGATCTCGGCAGCAGCGAGGACAATCAGGAAAACCTCGTTCTGATGAAAGGTATCGGACAACCCATGGGCAAATATATGGTGACTTATACTGATGCAACCACCAAAGGAAGAGAAACTTTTTACAAGGTAGATTTTGTAAGAATGAAGGATGCAGGAACTGGCAAAGTTGACTTTTCGGTTTATCCTTCTTTAAACCGTAACACCCGGATGGGGAATGTTTACAATCCGGATACCAAGCATTTTATTGATAAGGACATATACACTTACCTGAGTTTTGCACAGGAGAGTACCGGTGCAGCTGACGCTGACGGATTCAGCAGTTCAGGGGTGCAGCCGATGAACCTTAAAGATACACTTGTTGTTGAACGAAGTTTCATCATACTTGATGAAATTGTGAGCGTGATGGAAAATGACGATGTAAATAATGCCAGTATTACTGCGAAATTTAAAATTTTCAGCATGAAATCGGGTATGACAGAAACCGAAGCTAAGTATGAAATAGTGAACGGAGAACTGAAAAGAACCGATGGATTGGTTGAATCGCTGGGTATGAAACTGCGGTTTGAAGGTGTTGCAACCGATTCGCAGGCCATACAGATAGGAATTTACGAAAGGCAGCAGGATTACATCGTTATGAAAGCCATTATTTTCCCTTACATAGCAGTATTATGGCTTGGTATCGTAATTTTGTTCAGTGGTTTAACCTATGCTATCATGCGCAGAACCATGCGAAAAGAGAGTGATCCGGCAACGAAAAAGTAGTCAGGAAATGATTTAAAGCAGTTTGATAGTAACAGTTCCGGATTGAAAGCGATTTGCAAAGTGTAAAATCTGCTTTTAATCCGGGACAAAAATATTTCCGTTACAAGTTCATGAATTAACTCTGAAAACCTGGAAAACAGAATAGTAAACCTGCCATCCCTCAAGGAAATCTGCATCAGAAAGCCTGCAAAATCTTTCATCAACCCAAATGAAAAGCATCAAAAATATCGCTATTGCAGGAACAGGTAATGTTGCAACAAACCTTGCAAATAACCTGTCATTTAAAGGTTTCAGTATAACCGGTATCTGGAGCCGGAATTTTGCTAACGCCCAAACTTTAGCCGGTTCGTGCAATTCAGAGGCATTTAGCGACATAAAGGATTTAACCACTAAAGCCGATCTTATTATCATTGCCGTTACGGATAGCGCCATTGAGCAGGTTGCCCGTTCCATAGGGGAATATGATGGCATAGTGGTTCATACAGCAGGATCGGTAAACATGGATATTTTCAAAGGCATTTTAAAACATCATGGTGTTTTTTATCCTTTGCAAACCATGTCGAAAGAGATACCAGTTTCGTTGAATGAAGTTCCTTTTTTTCTTGAAGCTTCATCAGAAGACATCTTAACTGAACTAAAAAGAACAGCTCAAATTTTGTCCTCAAAAGTATATGAGGCTGACAGCCAACAACGGATGCTCTTGCATACTGCAGCTGTATTTGCAGGCAATTACTCAAACCTTATGTACATTATAGGTAATGAGTTACTTAAATTGTCGGGACTGCCACCAGAAGTATTGTTCCCGCTGATTATGGAAACATCACATAAAGCAGTTACAGGCGATCCTTTACAATTTCAAACTGGTCCGGCACGACGAAATGATTCTATTACCATTGAAAAACATATTGGAGCACTTGCTTCACTTCCCGAATATGCTGAACTTTACAGGCTGTTAGCCAATATCATTATCGAAAAATACGAATAGGAAATTCTTACTGAAATATGTCGAACTACAAGGAAAAGCTTTTACACGTTAACACTTTTATTTTTGATTATGACGGTGTACTCACTGATGGTACTGTAGTATTAACCAGTTCGGGCGATGCGCTGCGCACTGCCAATGTGAAAGACGGTTACGCCATGCAGCTTGCCATTAAAAAAAATTACAGGATTGCTATTATTTCGGGAGGGTATTCAGAGTCAATGAAACGACGTTTTGAAACCCTTAATATTGAGGATGTTTTCCTGGGAGTGGATAAAAAAATTGATGTTTACAACCAATATCTCGAAACGCACAATTTGAAAAGTGAGAACATCCTTTTTATGGGTGACGATATTCCTGATTATGAAATCATGCTTACGGTAGGTGTACCTACTTGTCCCGCCG